>CALMDF010000217.1 GCA_937864895.1 uncultured Holophagales bacterium
CCGCCTGAAGTACGTCGAGGCGCTCTGGGACGGCGTCGGGCAGCTCGCAAAGGAGGGACGGCCCCTCGAGGAGGCCCTCGCGGCATTCCCGCTCGAGGCCCGCTTCCCCGACCTCGCGAAGAGCCCGGGATTCAACGCCCGGAACCACTTCTCCACCGTCTCCGAGATCTGGGCCACGACGACGGGCCTGCGCAACGGGGCCTCCGAGCTCTTCGCCCTCGTCGAAGCGGGCGCCCCGGAGGAGCAGGTACGGGCCGTCGTCGCCGACCGCGGCTCGAAGTCTCCCAGGTACTACTTCCTCGAGCGGGAGGTCAACGGCCGCGGCTACTTCTTCCTCCAGCAGAAGCGGGCCCCCGAGGCCGTGAGGATGTTCCGGATCAACGCCGATCTCTTCCCCGCGTCCTGGAACGTCTGGGACAGCCTCGGCGAAGGGCTCCTCGCGGCCGGCGACGTCGCGGCGGCCCGCGCGGCCTACGAGAAGTCGGTGCAGATCAACCCTGAGAACCGGAACGGCAAGGAGGCGCTCGCGCGGATCGGGGAAGAGGCCGCGAAGGGTCGGTCCTGAGGGTCCCGGCGGCGAAGGGGAGAAGATTCTTCCCTTTCTGCCCGGCCCTTTCGACGGGATGGAGCGGACATCCGGGACGTCCCCTGTCCGGCAGGAAGGGGAAACGCCACTCCGGGCGAGAATCCCCTCGATAGAGAGGACGCGGATGAGCCCGAGCCCCCCGACCGCCGAAGAGACCCGCCTCGCCGAGTCCCGCGACCGCCGGACCCACTGGAAGCGCTGGGGGCCGTACCTCGCCGACCGCCAGTGGGGGACCGTCCGCGAGGACTACAGCGCCGACGGCGCCGCGTGGGAGTCGTTCCCGCACGACCACGCCCGGTCGCGCGCCTACCGCTGGGGCGAGGACGGGCTGATGGGGGTCTCCGACCGGCGGCAGACCCTCTGCTTCGCCCTCGCGCTCTGGAACGGGAAGGACCCGATCCTCAAGGAACGGCTCTTCGGCCTGACCGGGCCCGAGGGGAACCACGGCGAGGACGTGAAGGAGCTGTACTACCAGCTCGACTCGACGCCGACGCACTCGTACATGAAGCTCCTCTACAAGTACGTGCAGGCGGCGTACCCGTACGAGAGGCTCGTCGCGGGGAACCGCGCGCGGAGCCGCCTCGAGCCGGAGCTGGAGCTCCTCGACACGGGTGTCGTCGACGCCGGCTACTGGGACGTGACCGTCGAGTACGCGAAGGCCTCCGCCGAGGACCTCCTCGTGACGTTGACGGCGACGAACCGCGGGCCGCGCCCCGCGACCCTCCACCTCCTCCCGACGCTCTGGTACCGCAACACGTGGACCTGGGGCTTCGATGCCCGCCGTCCGCGGCTGCGCTTGGAGGAGGGGCGCCCCGGCGCGGCCGTCCTCTCCACGGAGCACCCGCTCTACGGCCCGCGCTGGCTCCTCGCCGAGGGAGCGCCGGAGCTTCTCTTCACCGAGAACGAGACGAACGCTGAGCGGCTCTGGGGCGTCCCGAACGAGAGCCCGTGGGTGAAGGACGCCTTCCACGAGGCCGTCGTGAACGGTCGACGACAGGCCGTGAATCCCGATCGAGTCGGGTCGAAGGCCGCGGCCTGGTACGCCGGCGCGGCGGGGCCGGGCGAGTCGATCGTCCGAAAGCTCCGGCTGACCGACCGTCTCCCGGAGGGCGGCGGCGCCGGGGACGACTTCGACGAGGTCTTCGCGCTCCGGCGCGCCGAGGCGGACGAGTTCTACGCGGCGCTCCAGCCCGCGGGGCTCTCCGACGACGAGAGGAACGTCCAGCGGCAGGCCTTCGCGGGGCTCCTCCTGACGAAGCAGTACTACGGCTTCGAGGTCGCCCGCTGGCTGAAGGGAGACCCGGCGGGCCCCGAGCCTCCCCGCTCCCGCCTCTCGGGCCGGAACTCCGAGTGGACGCACCTCTTCAACTCCGACGTGATCTCGATGCCCGACAAGTGGGAGTACCCCTGGTACGCGGCGTGGGACCTCGCCTTCCACTGCGTGCCGCTCGCCCTGGTCGATCCCGACTTCGCCAAGGAGCAGCTCCTCCTCCTGACGCGCGAGTGGTACATGCACCCGAACGGGCAGCTCCCGGCCTACGAGTGGGCCTTCGGCGACGTGAACCCGCCCGTCCACGCCTGGGCCACCTGGCGCGTCTACAAGATCGACGCGCGCCGCTCCGGCCGCCCCGACCGGCTCTTCCTCGAGCGGGTCTTCCACAAGCTCCTCCTCAACTTCACCTGGTGGGTGAACCGCAAGGACGCGGACGGGAGGAACGTCTTCCAGGGGGGGTTCCTCGGCCTCGACAACATCGGCGTCTTCGACCGCAGCGCCGCGCTCCCGACGGGCGGCCACCTCGAGCAGAGCGACGCGACGAGCTGGATGGGGATGTACTGCCTCAACATGCTCGCCATCTCGCTCGAGCTGGCGAAGGAGAACCCCGCCTACGAGGGGGTGGCCTCCAAGTTCTTCGAGCACTTCGTCTACATCTGCCGCGCCATGTCGAACCTCGGGGGCGAGGGGCTCGCCCTCTGGAGCCGCGAGGACGGCTTCTTCCACGACGTCCTCCACCTCCCCGACGGGCGCCACTTCCCGCTCAAGGTGCGCTCGCTCGTCGGCCTTATCCCGCTCTTCGCCGTCGAGTCGCTCGAGTCGGAGGTCGTCGACCGGCTCCCCGGCTTCAAGCGGCGGATGCAGTGGTTCCTCCGGAACCGCCCCGAGCTCGCCTCCCACGTCCAGACGCGCACCGAGCCCGACGGGAGGATCCGCCGCTTCCTCTCCCTCGTGAACGGCGAGCGGCTGCGGTCCGTCCTCGGGTACATGCTCGACGAGGAGGAGTTCCTCTCGCCCCACGGCGTCCGCTCCCTCTCGCGCGTCCACCGCGACCGGCCCTACGTCCTCCGGCTGAACGGGACGGAGCACCGCGTCGACTACGTCCCGGCCGAGTCGACGACGGGACTCTTCGGCGGCAATTCGAACTGGCGCGGGCCGGTCTGGTTCCCGGTGAACTTCCTCCTCGTCGAGTCGCTCCAGAAGTACCACCACTTCCTGGGCGACACCTTCAAGGTCGAGCTGCCGACGGGCTCGGGGCCGCTCGCCACGCTGGACGAGGTGGCGACGGAGCTCTCGCGGCGGCTCGTCTCCCTCTTCCTGCGCGACGCCCACGGTCGGCGCCCCGCGTTCGGCCACGACGAGCGCCACCGGACCGACCCGCACTTCCGCGACCTCCTCCTCTTCCACGAGTACTTCCACGGCGACGACGGCCGCGGCCTCGGCGCGAGCCACCAGACGGGTTGGACCACCCTCGTCGCCAAGCTGATCCAGCAGAGCGGGGGGGAAGGGGAGCAGGGTGACCGGGGGTTGCCCCCGCACTGACGCCTGCCGCCGCGGGTGTCGAAGTCGTCCCCGGAAGGTAAGCTCCCCCTGGACGCACTTTCGCGGACACCTCGATGAGCGAGACGGAAAGACCCAGCCGCCGGTGGATCGGACGCGCCGCGCGGGCGATGGGCTGGGCGTCTCTCTGTCTTGCCGGGCTCGTCGCCGTCCTCGTCGGGGTTCTCCACCTGCCTCCCGTCGAGCGGGCGGTGGCCCGGGCTGCCGCCCGGGAGGCCGGACGGGCACTCCAGTGTTCCGTCGAGGCGGGCACGATTCGCTGGAGCCTCGTCGCGGGAACGATCGAGCTGCGGGACGTCTCTCTCCGGGGCGAGGGAACCGGGGCCGGGACGGAGATGTCCGTCGTCCGGGCCCGGGTTCGCTTCTCGGTGCCCGACCTCCTCCGGGGCCGTCTCGTCGTCCTCGGCGCCGTCGTCGAAAAGCCCGCTGCGCGCCTCGCCCTCGACGAGGAGGGCCGGCTGATCCTCCCGTTCCGGATCCCGGAGACGGATGACGAAGAGCCGGCGGCGCGGCCCGATGTCGACGTGCGGGACTTCCGCCTCACGGAGGGCTCCTTCGAGCTGACTGACCGCGGCAGGACCGCGCGGCGCATCGAGGGCAGCGACCTCGCCCTCGAGGGGCGGCTGAGGCTCCGGGACTTCGCGTCGACCGGCATGCTGGCACTGGGAGAGATCGACGTTTCCGCCGCGGGGCACGAGCCGCTGCGGGGCTCCTCGCTCACGGCCCGCTGGACGACCCGCGACGACGCGCTCGAGCTCCTGGCCCGGCTCGTCGCGAAGGAAGCGGGCCTGTCGGCGGCGCTCGACGCCGTGGTCCGCGACCTTTCCGGAACGCCCCGCTACGAGGCGACCCTCTCGACCGAGGGGGCGCTCGGGCCACTCGCCGCGAGGCTCGCGCCTGACCTCGGTCTCGGGGGAACGATCGAGGCCCGGCTCGTCGCGTCGGGAAGGGGGACGGAGCCGCCGTCGGCGACCGCGACGGCGCGCGCCGAGATGCTGACGCTCCTCGGCCGCTCGTTCGAGCGCGTCGACCTCGCCGGAGACCTGGCCGGAGGGATTCTCCGGAAGGGGCGCCTCGACGCGGCGTCCGGCCGGGGACGCCTCCACGCCGAGGCCTCGGGAACGCTTCAACCCGCGCCGAAGGACGTGAGGTTCTCGATTCGCGCCGAGAAGCTCGACCTCGCGCGCCTTTTCGTCCTGCCGGCCGGCGCGCCGAAGCTCGCCGGCGCGCTCGACGGCACGGTCGCGGGAACTCTCGAACGCCCGGCCTTCGAGGCGATCGCCGCCACGGCGAACCTCACCGTCGCCGGATCCCGTACCAGCACGCCCGACACGCTCGCCCTCGACGGGCGCGCCCGCCTCCGGCTCGCGAACGGGATCCTCACCGCAGAAACGGTCGAGCTGGCGGACCGGAAGACGAAAGCGGGACTGAGCGGCGTCTACGACCACCGGCGCGGGACGCTCGAGGGGCGCCTCGACGTCGAATCCACGGACGTCGGCCCCTGGCTCGCCCTCTT
>CALMDF010000218.1 GCA_937864895.1 uncultured Holophagales bacterium
CTCGGTCTTCTTCGCCCCCTCGAGGAGCGGGACCACGTTCGGCGACTTGCTCGTCTTCGCGAGCTGGACGAGGGTCTTGCCGTCCTTCGTCTTCTGCGCGGGATCTGCGCCGTACCGGAGAAGGACGGGGACCATCTTCACGCGGTCGTAGGCGGCGGCGAGGTGGAGCGGCGTCTGCCCCTGGGAGTTCTTCGCCTCGACCTTCGCGCCGGCCTCGAGGAGGATCTCGGCCGACCCGGGGGCGTCCGACGTGACCGCCTCGTGGAGAGGCGTCTGGCCGTTCTTGAACTTCGCGTTCACGTCGGCCCCGGCCGCGACGAGGACGTTGAGCGCGTCGGGCCTGCTCGCCCGGAGGGCGAAGTAGAGCGGCGTCTGCTGGTGCTGGTCCCTCGCCTCGAGAGGGGCGCCCGCGGCGAGGAGGGCGGAGGCCATGCCGCCGTCCCCTTCCTCACCCGCGATGTGGAGGGCGGTCTTCCCCCACGAGCAGACGGCCGTCGCGTCGGCCCCGGCCGCGAGGAGGGCGGCGACGTTCTTCGGGGCGGGCTCGTCGACGGCCTCGCAGAGGGGCGTGTCGCCGTTCTCCGCCTTCGCGTTCGGGTTCGCGCCCGCCTTCAGGAGGAGGGCGAGGACCTTTCCCTCGGCGTTTCCGGCGGCCTTGTGGAGGGCGGTGACCCCCCTGGCGTCGGCGGTGTCGGGAGACATGCCCCCTTCGAGGAAGAGGGCGACGGTCTTCGGCTCCTCCTTCGTCACCTCCCAGAGGAACTTCTCCGCCGTGAAGGCGATCCCCTCCTTGTCGAGCTTCTTCTTCGCCTTCGCCTCGTCGGCGGCGGCGGGAAGGAAGGCCACGAGCGCGAGGGCGGCGGCGGTCTTCGGGAAACGAAGCATGGAGACCTCCTGTCGAAGGTTGGGCGCGGGAGCGCGGCGGTCGAAGCTGTCCCTGAGAGCGGCGAAGTCTAGCAGCGCTCCGGGGCGCGGCCGCCCGTGCGCCGTTCCCAGGCCTCGACGAGCCTCTCGAGGTAGACGGACTTCACCTGGCTTCGGGCCAGGGACCGCTTGACGGGGGGGAGGCGGAGGATCGCCCCGAGGACGGCGGAGAGCGCCCGGTGACTCAGGAGAGTCCGGTCGTCGAAGACGAGGTCGGCGAGATTGCCCCGCTCGATGGCCATCGCGACGACGCGCAGGGTCGTGTTCTTCGGGGGAATCACCCGCGCGGCACGACGGACGAGCCGGAGCGACTCCTTCGGGCAGGCCGGGACGCAGACGCCGCAGCCGAGGCAGGCGTCCTCGACGAGGCGGGCGACGCGGCGGCTGGCGGGCCGGGGCGGACCGGCGGGGACGAGGCTCATCGCCTCGACGGGGCACGCCTTCGCGCACGCCCCGCAGCCGTTGCACGCGTCCGCGTCGACCTCGGGGAGGAACCCCGTCGTGTGGACGGGGCGGAAGACGCCGAAGCGCTTCTGCGCGAGGAGCGCCTCGCAGCAGCAGCCGCAGCAGTTGCAGATGAAGGCGACGCGCTCCCTCACGTTCTCCCCGAACTGCACGAGGCCCCGCGAACGCGCCTCGGCGAGGAGGTCGAGCGCCTCGGCGGAGTCGATCCTGCGGGCGAATCCGTGGCGGGAGAGGGAGTCGGCCGTGGTGCCGAAGGTGAGGCAGATGTCGAGGGGCGCGTCGCACGCGCGGCCCACGTGGGCCATCTTGTGCCGGCAGTAGCAGACGCCGACGGCCGCGTGGAGGGCGGACCGCGCCACCTCGCTCGCCCGCTCCCAGTCGAGGACGTGGAGGGTCTCGTCGCTTGGGAGGGACTCCTCGTTCACGAAGGCGCGGCCGAGCTGGGTCTCGCCCCGCGCGAAGAGCTCCCTCACGAAGTCCTCCTCGACGTTCAGGTACTCGTAGAAGAGCTCGGCGAGGGCCTTCTGGTCCACGTCCTGGCGAACCCGCATCATCGAGAACTCGAAGAAGCCGGCCATCGGCGGGGGGAGCACCCAGCGGGTCTCGCCGTTTCGCTCGGTGTCGAGGAGGAGGGCGCGCGCGGCGAGGGCGTCGAGGGTCTTCCTCGCCTCGGAGGGCGACGCCTTCCAGACCCGGGCGGCGGTCTCGAGCGTGAAGGGCTTCACGGGAAGGAGCGCCACGAGGCCCGCCTCTCTCTCGCTGAAGAGGAGGGCCAGGATCCGGTAGAGGAGGTCCGACGGCGGGGCACCCTGCGGGGTTCGGTTCAACCGCTCGACGAGGTGACGGTACCCGGAGCGCGCGGTGGCGTGGGCCACGCCCGATTCTCCTCCCGGAAGAGGGGGCGGGGAAGTCTCCCGCGGGAGCGTCAGGGGACGACCGGCCGGGGGAAGCTCCGGTCCTCGAGGAGGGCGAGGCCGAAGAGCCTCGCGAGGGCGCGGGCCTCGTCGACCTCCTCCTCCGTCGGGGCCCGGTCCAGGGGCGGCAGGTGGCGCGCCCGGTAAGCGGGGCGGTACTGCGCCATGACGTTGACCCAGGTGCTCCGCGAGACCTCTCCCGCGAGGAACCGGAAGACGCTCTCCGACCCCGCGAGGCCGCCAGGGAGGACGAGGTGCCGCACGAGGAGCCCCCGGAACGCGATCCCTCCCCGGTCGAGGACGAGGTCCCCCACCTGCCGGTGCATCTCCCTCACGGCCGCGCGGTTCACCGCCGGGTAGTCGGGGACGTGGGAATGGGAGAGGGCCGGCCCGGCGTCGCCGTACTTCATGTCGGGCATGTAGATGTCGACGACGCCGTCGAGGAGGGCGAGGGAGGAGAGGGACTCGTACCCGCCCGTGTTCCAGACGAGGGGGATCGAGAGGCCGGCGTCTGCGGCGGAGACGAGCGCCTCGAGGATCTGCGGGAGGACGTGCGTCGGGGAGACGAGGTTGACGTTGTGGCAGCCCTCCTGCTGGAGCGCGAGGAAGATCCCCGCGAGCGCGCCGGGCGTCGCCTCCCGGCCCTCGCCGAGCTGCGAGATCCCGGAGTTCTGGCAGAAGTCGCACTTGAGGTTGCAGCGGGAGAAGAAGACGGTGCCCGAGCCGCGCCACCCGCGGATCGGATCTTCCTCGCCGTGGTGGGGGCCCCAGCTCGACACGACGGCCCGGGGGCCGGTGCGGCAGGAGCCGAGGGCTTCGCCCGCGGTCCGGTCGACGCCGCACTGTCGGCCGCAGAGGTCGCAGGCGTGCAGGTGCTCCCGCGCGGCGCGGGCGCGGTACGCGAGCTCGCCGGCCGCGTGGAGGGCGCGATACGCCGGAAGGGTTCTCAGGAGCCCCCCCCGGAGGGGAGCTCCGCTCCCCTGCGGCAGGCGACGAGGAAAAGGAGCGCCGCGGCGGCGGCGAGGAACGCGAGGAAGGTGGAGCCGCCGGAGAGGAAGGTGTCGTAGAGGGTGTGGAGGAGGGTCGCCGCGGCGACGCCCGCGAGGAGGAAGGCGCCGGGCCTTCGTCCTTCTCCCGTTGCGACTCCGAGGGCGTAGCCGGCGAGACCGGTCCAGGCGGCGTGGAGGAGGGGGATCGCGGCGGTCGTGACGACCGACGAGACGACGAAGGCGTAAAGGGCGGCCGAGATCGAGCCCGCGGAGAAAGTGAGCGCCAGGGCGTTCCCGGCGCCTCCCCAGGCCGACGAGGACGAGGCCTCCCAGAGGCCGAAGCCGAGGCCGGCGACGAGCCCGTGGGCGAGCCCTCCCGCCGGGTCCGACGCGCCGCCCAGCCTCCGCGCGAGGAGGACGAGGAGCCCCGCCTTGGCCGCTTCCGTGAGGAAGGCGCCCGGGAAGACGGCGAGGAAGCGGACAGGGAAGGCCCTCGACGGCTCCCCGAGGGCGTGGAGCCAGGAGACGGGCAGGACACCCGGCAGGAGCGAGGAGAAGAGGGCCCCGAGGAGGACGGAAGAGAGGAAGAGGGCCGTGCCGAGCCGGGGGGACGGGCGACGCGGCGGGAAGGCGAGAAGGAGGAAGGTCGCCCAGAGGGCCGCGAGGGAGAAGTTGAAGAGCCTGGCCCGCAGGACGGGGTCCTCGACCACGGTCACGACGCCGAGGGGACCCAGCCCGAAGACGAGGAGGAGGATCGCCGCGGGGGCGCCGAGGGCCTCCGGGTCGAGGAGCCGCCGGAGCGGGAAGATCTCCCCGGCGGGGAGGGCGCGGAGGTCATCCGCGAGCTGCCGGGCGAGAGAGCCGGGAGCGGGCGCGGGCTTTCCCGCGGGCGCGGGCACTTCGGCGGGGCCGGCCTCGGCCACGGCCGGGGCCGGGACAGGCGGTGGGGGCGGCGGAGGAGACGGGGGATGGGGGCGGATGCCCGAGACCTCGAGGAGCGGCGCTTCCTCCGCCTCGGGGAACGGAGCGCCGAACTCGACGTACACCGACGCCTTCAGCCACTCCGGGGTGCCGCTCTTCCAGACGAGGTCGTCGGGACCGAGCTCCCCGTCGCGGGCGAGGGCCTCGAGCTCGGTCCCGTCGAGCGGGCCGCGCTTCCGCCCGCCCGAGTAGGCGAAGTAGATCGAGGCGTCCGGCACTGTGGGGATGGTAGGCCAAAAAGAAAAAGAGCCGCCCATCGGGGCGGCTGGGAGGAGAGGCTGGAGTGTGCGCCAACCCGGTTATTGCAGGAGGCGTGCCAACCTCTTCCGTGCCATTTAGGCCACTTCCGGCCGGCCGGTGGCCCGTTTCCCGGTCGGGCCGAAGTGCCCCGAAGGCACCCGGGTGACGGCGCTCACGCTTCGACGACGACGTCGTACCCCTCGTGGTGCAGGTGCTCGTCGACCTGGACGTGGATCGGCATGCCGATGTGATCCTGGAGCTCCTCGATGAGGTGGCGCTCGTCGGAGGAGAGGGCCCTCGAGATCTCCGGGTGGACCCTGAGGAAGAGGGCGTGGCCCTCGCCCGAGGCGGCCCGCTTGACGATCTCGCGGCGGATCTCGAGGAGGATCGTCGGGACGCTCTTGATGCGCCCCGAGCCGGAGCAGTAGGGGCAGGGCATCGTGAGGGCGCGCTCGAGGCTCTGGCGCTGCCTCTTGCGGGTGATCTCGACGAGGCCGAACTCGGAGACGGGGAGCATCCGGTTCTTGGAACGGTCCTTCTTCAGCTCGGCCTCGAGGGCGGTGACGAGCTCCTGGCGGTGCTCCTCCTCCTCCATGTCGATGAAGTCGACGACGAGGAGGCCGCCGAGGTCGCGCAGGCGGATCTGCCGCACGATCTCCTGGACGGCCTCCATGTTCGTCCTGAGGACCGTGTCCTCCAGCCGCTTCTTCCCGATGTACTTGCCGGTGTTGACGTCGATGGCGACGAGCGCCTCGGTCTGGTTGATGACGATGTAGCCGCCCGACTTGAGCCAGACCTTCGACTTGAGGGCGTTCTCGATCTCCGCCTCGACGCCGAGCTCCTCGAAGAGGGGGCTCGACTTCCGGTAGAGCTTCACCTTCCCGACGAGGTTCGGCTGCACCTGGTCGAGGAACTCGACGATGCGGCGGTACTCCTCGTCGTCGTCGACCCAGAGGACGGAGAACTCCTGGGCGAAGACGTCCCGCGCGGCGCGGAGGGTCAGGTCGAGGTCGCGGTGGAGGAGGGCCGGGGCGCCGGAGCGCTCGGCGCGCTTCCGGATCTGCTCCCAGAGCCGCGCGAGGTAGCGCTTGTCGGCGGCGAACTCGTCGGCGGCCCGCCCCTCGCCCGCGGTCCTCACGATGAAGCCGCCCGGCCCCTTGCGCAGGGCCGTGAGGATGTCGCGGAGGCGGACCCGCTCCTCCTCGTTCTCGATCCTCCTCGAGACGCCGACGTGGTCGATCGTCGGCATGTAGACGAGCGAGCGGCCCGGGAGCGTGACGTGCGTCGTGATCCTGACGCCCTTGTGGGCGATCTGGTCCTTCGTCACCTGCACGACGAGCTCCTGCCCCTCGCGGAGGAGCTCGTCGATGGAGGGGAGCGGCGGGCGCGCGGGCGGCTCCGCCTCGACCGCGGCGGGAAGGGCCTCGCCGTTCGCGACGGTCCCCGCCTCCTCGGCGCCGTTCTCCTCGATTCCCCCGAAACGGTCGAAGTCCTCGACCTCCTCGCCGACGTCGGCGACGTAGAGGAAGGCGTCCTTCTCGAGGCCGATGTCGATGAAGGCCGACTGCATCCCCGGCAGGACCCGCGTGACCCGCCCCTTGTAGATGTTGCCGACGACGCCGCGCTGCTTGCGGCGCTCGATCTGCACCTCGGCGACGCGGCCGTCCTCGAGGACGGCCACCCGGGTCTCGCGATCGTTTGCGGAGATGAGGAGCTCTTTCTGCATGGGGACCTCTACACGTTGACGAACCGGCGCTGGGCCACGGAGAGGACGAGGCCCGTCATCGCCCAGGTCGCGATGACGGAGGATCCCCCGTAGGAGACGAACGGCAGGGTGATGCCCGTCGTCGGCAGGACGCCGACGTTCATGGCGATGTTCGCGGCGGCCTGCGCCACGACGTTGAGGACGACGAGGAGGACGAGCATCGAGCCGCCGCGGTCGCGGGCGTCGCGCGCGATGGCGAAGCCCCGGGCGAGGAGGAGGCCGTAGAGGGTGACGACGGTGGCGACGCCGGCGAAGCCGCGCTCCTCGGCGAGGGCCGCGAAGATGAAGTCGGAGTGCCGGACGGGGAGGAAGCCGAGCCGGCTCTGGGTCCCCTCCTTCCAGCCCTTGCCGACGATGCCGCCGGAGCCGATGGCGATCCGCGCCTGGCGGACCTGGTAGCCGGCGCCGCGGGCCGCGAGGTCGGGGTCGAGGAAGGTGCGGATGCGGTCCTTCTGGTAGTCCTTCAGGACGAACCACGAGGCGCTCGCGGCGAGGACGCCCGCGAGGAAGAGCGCCGCCCAGAGCCGGCCCGGAAGGCCGCCCAGGAAGAGGGCCCCGAGGAGGAAGGGGGCGTAGGTGAGAGCCACGCCGAGGTCGGGCTGGAGGAGGATGAGGCCCATCGGGAGGGCGACGACGCCGACGAGCGTGCCGACCGTCTTCGGGGAGAGCAGGGGGCGGTCGTCGTTCTCGAGGATCCAGGCGAGGAGGAGGACGGTCGCGATCCGCGCGAACTCCGACGGCTGGAGCTGGAAGCCGCCGAAGAGGCGGATCCACGACTTCGCCCCCGCGATCGTCGGTCCGAAGACCGGCAGCCAGACGAGCGGCAGGAGCGAGACGACGTAGAGGCCGGGGGAGGCGCGGAGGAGGAGGCGGTAGTCGAAGACGGCGAAGAACGTCGCGGCCACGAGACCCGCCGCCACGAAGAGAGCCTGCCTTCCGCCGAGGCCGCCGCGGGGCGTCCCGGAGGTCGTCGAGACGACCATGGCGACGCCGATCGCCGAGAGTGCGAGGGCCGCGAGGAGGAGCGGGAGGTCGAGGCGCCTGGGAAGCGCCTCGGAGAGGCGCGACACGTCAGGTCCCCCGCCGCGGAGCGGGCGAGCCCGGATCGCGCTCGGCGGTCGCCGCACCTCCCGGAGGGGTCGCCTCCGGGAGCGGCGCGGCCGGCGGCGTCGGAACCGGGACGCTCCCGGGGCGCAGGTACGCCTCGATGAGACGGGTCGCGAGCGGGGCGGCGGCCGAGGAGCCGTGCAGGCCGTTCTCGACGAAGACGACGACGACGATCTTCGCGTCGTCCCGCGGCGCGAAGGCGGCGAACCAGGCGTGGTCCCGGAGCTTTTCCGGCAGGAGGTGCGTCTTCTTCGCCTCCTTCTGGCCGACGACCTGCACGGAGCCCGTCTTCCCGCAGATGTCGAGCCCCTCGACGCGGTAGCGGTGGGCCGTGCCCCCGGGGGCGTTCACCACTCTCCAGAGGCCCTCGACGATGGACTCCCTGACCCCTGGCGGGTAGGAGACGCGCTCGGTGACCGGGGGGCGGTAGGCGACGCGGGCGCCGCTCCTGACGTGCTCGCCGATCCGGAAGAGGTGCGGCACGGGGAGCGCGCCGTCGGGGTTCGCCAGCGCGGCGAAGCCGCGGGCCGTCTGGAGCGACGAGACGAGGAGCGGTCCCTGGCCGATGGCGACGGAGATCGTCTCGCCCGGGTACCACGGGTGCTTGCGCACGGCCCTGCTCCACGCGCTGGAGGGGACGTTCCCCGGCTTCTCGGAAGACAGGTCGATGCCCGTGGGGCGTCCGAAGCCGAAGGCCCGCGCCGCCTCCGCGAGGGTGTCGACACCGAGCCTCTTGCCCATCGTGTAGAACCAGATGTCGCAGGAGACCTGGAGCGCCGTCGGGAGGTCGACGGTCCCGTGGACGCCGTGACACCGGAACCGGCGGCCGTAGAAGGTCGCCGAGCCGGGGCAATGGACGGTCTCGGACCTCTCGATCCCGTGCGTGAGCGCGGCGTAGGCGACGAAGGCTTTCCAGACGGAGCCGGGTGAGTAGACGTTCTGGATGGCGCGGTTCTGGAGCGGCCGGTCGGCGTTCCCGACGATGGCGTCCCACTCGGCGCGGCTCACCCTGCGGGAGAAGACGTTGGGGTCGAAGGCGGGAGCCGAGACGAGGGCGAGGATCTCCCCCGACTTCGGGTCGAGGGCGACCGCCGAGCCGACCTTGTCCCGGAAGTAGTCGTCCGCGATCTTCTGGAGGTCGAGGTCGATGTTCAGGACGAGGGTGTTGCCGGGGAGCGGGTCCACGCGGTCGAGCTCGGCGACCTCGCGGCCGAACGAGTCGATGACGAAGGTGCGCAGGCCCGAGGTCCCCGCGAGGAGGTCCTGGTAGGCGGCCTCGATCCCCTTCTGCCCGATCGACTCTCCCGCGCGCACGCGGCCGGCGCGCGCCGCGAGCTGGTCCGGGCTCGCCTCGCCGAGGTGCCCGAGGAGGTGCGCGGTGACCGTCCCCTGGGTGTAGACGCGCCGCTCGGTCGTCTGGACGACGAGCTCGGGGTGCTCGAGGGCGTGGGCCTCGACCGCGCCGACCTCGGCGATGGTCAGGTCGTCGTCGAGGACGACCGGGACGAACTCGTAGCTCGCCCGCGAAGCCTCGACCCGGCGCCGGAGGTCCTCGAGGGACCGCTCGAGGAGGGAGGAGACGAACCGGAGCGAACCGTCCACGTCCTTCGTCTCCCGCCTGTAGAGGAGGAGCGTGAACGAGGGCTCGTTCTCTGCGAGGAGCCGGCCGTGCCGGTCGAGGACGAACCCGCGCGGGGCGTTGACCGGGACGGAGCGCTGCCGGTTGTTCTCCGCCAGCCGCGCGTAGTGGTCGCCCCGGAGGACCTGGTGGACCCAGTAGACGCCGAGGAGGAGCGCGAGGAGGGAGAACGCGCCGACGGCCAGCCGGTCGATCCGGCGGAGAAGGGGGCGTCGGTCCTCGCGGGCGCTCGCGGGCATCTGGGCCTCGACTATGCCAGCTTCCGGCGCCGGCGGGCCGCGCGCGCTTCCTTCCAGGGGTACCGGACCAGGGCCTGGAGGAGGGTGGCGAGGACGCCGGTGCCGGCGGCGCGGATCGCGAGGGAGAAGGGGTCCGGGAGGAGCGGCTCTCCCCGGAGGACCCAGAGGAGCCCGCCGAGGATGAGGCCGTCGAGGACGACCGCGGCCCAGACGAGGATGCCCAGCATGAGCGGCTTCTCGACGAGCGCCCGGGCGCCGATCGCGGCCATCACGTAGGCGAGGAGGACCTTCGAGAAGGCGTTCAGGCCGAGGAGCCGGCCCGGCGACGTGAGGGCGTCCTGGACGAGACCGGCGAGGAGGCCCGTGAGCATCGCGGGGACCGCGTGCCCCCGGCGGGCGACCGCGCCGACCGGCAGGAAGAAGAGGTCGGGTGGGAGGGGGACCCGGAGGACCCCGGCGAGGAGCGTGCCGAGCGCGGCGAGGGCGACGCCGAGGATCGCCTTCACGGGCCGGGCCTCGCCGGGGGAGGGGACCCGGACGGGGGGCCGGGCGCGTCGGGCCGGAGGGGGGCGAAGACGAACACGAGCGGCTCGCGGGCGGGGTCGGCGGCGAGCGCCACGGGGAGCTCGAGGAAGAGCGAGGCGCCCGGGCGCCTGACGGAGGAGATCTTCCCGACGAGGAGCCCGCGGGGGTAGATCCCGTCGGTGCCGGAGGTGACGACGGCCTCGTCCGCCTCGACGTCGGCGATGGCGGGGACGTACTGGAGCGAGGCGCCGGAGGCGCCGTCTCCCCGCGCGACGGCGAGGCGGCCGGTCCGCGGCAGGAGGATCCCGGTGGCCGCGGTACGGTCGGAGAGGAGCTGGACGCGGGCGCCTCGCTCTCCCGCGGCGACGACGCGGCCGACGAGGCCGGCCTCGCCGACGACCGCCCCGCCCGGCAGGACGCCGTCCGCGCGGCCCCTGTCGAGGAGGGCCGACTGGAACGGCCCGGCCGTCTCGACGACGACGACCCGCGCGGGGCGCGTCCCCTCGGGAGGGGAGGGGATGGCGCCGAGGAGCCTCACGAGGCGGTCCCGCTCGAGCCCGACCTCGCGCAGGGCGTGGAGCTGGGCCTGGAGGCTCGTGACCCGGGCCCTCAGGGCGGCGTTCTCGGCGCGCAGCGCCGCCGCGGACGAAAGGCGATCTCCCGCCCCTGACGCCGCCGTCCGGAGCCCGGTCGCTCCCCTCACGAGGACCGACGAGGCGTCGAGGAGCCACTCCTCGGCGAGCGTCGCTCCCCCCGTCCTCCTGACCTGCAGGGAGAGAAGGATGACGCAGCTGCCGAGGAGCGCCGCGAGGACGAGCGCCGGCCGTGCGGGAGAGAGGGGCGCGGCCAGGGGGGCCTCAGTCGACGGAGATCTTCCGGAGCAGGTCCACGTCCGCGAGCATCGCGCCGGTTCCGAGCGCGACCGAGTCGAGCGGCAGCTCCGCGATCGTGATCGGGAGGCCGGTCTCGTCGCGCAGCCGCCGGTCGAGGTTCTTCAGGAGCGACCCGCCGCCGGTGAGGACGATTCCCTTGTCCATGATGTCGGCCGAGAGCTCCGGGGGCGTCTTCTCGAGGGCGACCCGGACGGCGTCGACGAGGATCCCGACGGTCTCCGCGAGCGCGTCGCGCACCTCCGCGTCGGTCAGGGTGAGGGTCTTCGGGATCCCTTCGACGAGGTCGCGTCCCTTGATCTCCATCGTGATCGGCTCGTCGAGCGGGAAGGCCGACCCGATCTCGATCTTGATCTGCTCCGCGGTCCGCTCGCCGATCAGGAGGTTGTACTTCCTCTTGATGTACTGAATGATCGCCTCGTCCATCTCGTTCGAGGCGACGCGCACCGACTTGGAGTAGACGATGCCGGCGAGCGAGATGACGGCGACGTCGGTCGTCCCCCCGCCGATGTCGACGATCATGTTCCCGGTCGGGTCGGTGATCGGGAGGTCCGAGCCGATGGCGGCCGCCATCGCCTGCTCGATGATGAAGACCTCGCTCGCGCCGGCCTGGAGAGCGGAGTCCTTCACGGCCCGCTTCTCGACCTGGGTGATGTCCGACGGCACCGAGATGACGATCCTCGGCCGCACGAAGGGCGAGCGCCCGTTCGCCTTCTTGATGAAGTAGTCGAGCATCTTCTCGGTGATCTCGAAGTCGGCGATGACGCCGTCCTTCATGGGGCGGATGGCGACGATGTTGCCGGGAGTGCGGCCGAGCATCTCCTTGGCGGCCCCGCCGACCGCCTCGACCTTGTTGGTCACGCGGTTGACGGCGACGATGGAGGGTTCGCGGACGACGATGCCGCGGCCCTCGGCGAAGACGAGGGTGTTCGCGGTGCCGAGGTCGACGGCGAGGTCGGAGGAGAACCACGAGAAGAGTGAGCGGAGACCCAAGGGACGTTCCTTTCCGGGTTGTCGGCGCCCGCGGGCGCGTTGATGCCTAGTAGACCTCGATCATGACCGTTTCGCGCCGGAGGGTCTCGTTGCCGGCCCCGTCCACCGCTCGTACCGTGATGACGTTCATCCCCTCCGTCTCGAAGGAGATGACCTTCTTGAAGGCCCCCGTCGCGTCGACGTTGGCCGCCTCGCCGTTCACCGAGACGGACGACCCGGGCTCGGAGCGGCCGCTGATGATGACGAGGGTCCCGTTCACCTGCGGGCGCGTCAGGACCAGCTCGGGCGGGACGCTGTCGGGCCCGCCGGCGCGCTGTCCGCCCGCGAGGACCTTGAAGCGCCGCGTCGGGGACCACTCCGAGACGACGTTTCCCTTCCCGAGGGTGGCGACCCGCCAGTAGAACGCCCCCTGCTCCGTCACTTCGACGACCGCCTCCGGGCGCGGGCGGTCGTCGACGACGACGATCGAGTCCGGGATGAAGAGGCGGCTCCGGGCGATCTGGAGGCGGTAGCGCGCGGCCTCCGGCACGGGGACCCACTTCAGCGTCACGGGCTGGCGCCGGTTCAGGTCGAAGACCGCCGTCTCGTCCGGCGAGAGCAGGCGCGGCGGGTCGGGGAGCTTCGTCTTCTGTCCCAGCCCCGCGGCACCCAGGCGGGCCACGACGCGCTCGCGGTCGCCGAGGGTGACCGAGCCCGAGTCCGTGGAGAGGGTGACCTGGCCGCGGTAGGTGGAGACGCCCGTCGTCTTCGAGGTGTCGACGTCGACGCCGACGTTCGACCTCGCGGCGATGTCCGCCGTGGCGGCGTCGGTGCGCACGATGGATCGCGAGCCCTCGCCGGTGTTGATGTCGACGGTGCCGACGATGAACTTGATCTCCGACTGCCGCTTCGGCTCACCCTCGCCGGCCCCCGCGAACGTCTTGCCACGGTGGACCTCGAA
>CALMDF010000219.1 GCA_937864895.1 uncultured Holophagales bacterium
GCGGGACTCGGCTTCGTGGGAAAGAACGGCATGCTCATCGTGCCGGGGGTCGGCTCGCACGTCGTCCTCGGCGAGGTCCTGACGGACGTTGCCCTGGCGTCGACCGCCATCTCGACCGACGCGACGTGGGAGAAGTGCGGGGGGTGCAGGGCCTGCCTCGACTCGTGCCCCACGGCCGCCATCCTCGCCCCGCGCGTCGTCGACGCCCGCCGCTGCATTTCCTACCTCACGATCGAGAAACGGTCCCCCTTCTCGCCCGCTGAGGAGTCGTGGCTCGACGGCCGGCTCTTCGGCTGTGACGACTGTCAGGACGCGTGCCCGTACAACGCCGGCCCCCGCTGGACCGGCGCCACCGCGAGCCCGGGCGCGTTCCTCGACCCGGCGGCGATCGCTTCGCTCGACGACGCCGGCTTCGAGACGTCGTTCGCCGGCTCCGCCCTGAGGCGCGCGACGCCCGGCGGGCTCCGGCGGAACGCCCGTGCGGCCCTCGCGAGGGCGGGCTCGTGAAGGGAACGCTCCTCGTCGTGGCCGGGGCCCTCGTGCGCGACGGCCGCCTCCTCGTCGCCCGGCGCCGGGACGGCGATCCCCTCGCCGGCCGATGGGAGCTTCCCGGCGGCAAGGTGGAGCCCGGCGAGACGCCGGAGGAGGCCCTCGCGAGGGAGTGGCGGGAGGAGCTCGGGGTCGACGTCGGGGAATCGGCCGCCTGGGCCTTCGCCTCGGGCGCCCCGAATGGCAGGCACGTGACTCTCCTCGTCTTCCTCGTCCGCGCCGCCCGCGGCGTACCCTCGCCCAGGGGCGTCGCCGAGCTCCGCTGGGCAACGCCCGTCGAGGCCGGCCAGCTCCCCCTCCTCCCCGCCGACCGCCCGCTCGTCGAACGTCTCGCCCGCGACGGACGCGGCGCCTTCGCCGCGACCGAGTCCGGGGAACCGGCACCGTGAACGACACGCTCCTGCTCGCCCTCTACGTCGCGTGCCTCCTCGCCTCGAGCTTCTTCTCGGGCTCGGAGACGGCCCTGACGACTCTCTCCGACGCCGCCGTCTTCAGGCTCAAGGAGAAGAAGCACCCGCAGGCGGCCCGGCTCGAACGGCTCAGGGGCCATCTCCCGCAGACGATCTCGACGATCCTGATCGGCAACAACCTCGTGAACATCGCCGCCGGCTCGATCGGGACGGTCCTCGCGATCGAGGCCCTCGGCGAGAAGTGGGGCGTCCTGACGGCGACCGTCGCGACGACCCTCCTCCTCCTCGTCTTCGGCGAGGTGTCGCCGAAGACGCTCGCCGCCCGCAACGCCGAGGGGATCGCCTGCGTCGTCGCCCCAGTGATCGAGCTCCTCGTGACGCTCTTCGCACCGCTCGCCAAGCTCCTCGCCCGTGTCGCGGCCGTCCTTCTCCGCCCCTTCGGCGGGCGGGACGCCGCCTCCGCCGACGTCACGGAAGAGGACGTGAAGAGCCTGATCTCCCTCTCCCACGAGCACGGGCAGCTGGAGCAGGAGGAGAAGGAGATCCTCCACGCCGTGCTGGAGTTCGGGGACCGGCCCGTCGTCGAGGCGATGGTCCCGCGGGCCAAGATGATCCTCCTGCCGGCGGACGCGTCGTTCGAGAAGGTCGAGGCGATCGGACGGGTCTGGCGCTACAGCCGGCTCCCCGTCTACCGCGACACCCCCGACGACATCGTCGGCATCCTCCACGTCAAGGACCTCTTCGACGTCACCGACGCCGAGGAGAGGAGCTTCAACCTCTCGCGCTACCTCCGCCCGGCGATCTTCGTGCCGGAGCTGAAGCGCTCCGGCGACCTCTTCCGCGAGATGCGGCGCCGGCGGTTCCACATGGCGGTCGTCGTCGACGAGCTCGGGGCCGTCTCGGGGCTCGTCACGCTCGAGGACCTCGTCGAGCAGATGCTCGGCGACATCGACGACGAGCACGACGAGGAGGCGGCCCTGCCCGTCCTGGACGGCGCCTCCATCCTCATCGAAGGCTCCTACCCGGTCGCCGCTCTCGAACGGGACCTCGGGCTCTCGCTCGACGAGCCGGAAATGGAGTCGGTGGCCGGCTTCCTGCTCAAGAAATTCGGCCGGATCCCCCGGACCGGCGCCAGGACGTGGCTCGGCGACGTCGAGTTCGTCGTCGAACGCGCCTCGCCCCGCGCCATCGAGCGGATCCGCATCACGAGAAAGGCCCGGGCTCCCGAGGAGCCCGCGGCGGAAAAGGCCTGACATGCCGAAGGTCGTCTTCCTCGACCAGGGCGTCCGCGGAGAGCTTCCGGAAGGAACGACCCCCCTCGAGGCCGCCCGCATCCTGGGCGCGCGAATGTCGTCCATCTGCGGCGGCGCCGGAACGTGCTCCACCTGCCGCGTCGCGTGCGTCGTCAACCCGGAGAACCTCTCCCCGATCGATCCGCTCGAGGAGGCCTACGACATGGGCCCCGGCGTCCGGCTCGGCTGCCAGGCCCGGATCCTCGGAGACGTCGGCCTCCGGATCGTCAGGATCGAGAGAGCGGTGCTGGATTGAGCCGCCCCGCCGTCCGAAGGGCCCTGATGCGGGCCGGCCTCTCCCCCGCCCCGAAGGAGTTCGTCACGACCCCGGGCATCCCCCCTCCGCCGAAGATCGCGCTTCCGGGAGAGGCACCGGGGACCGCGACTCCCGTCGACTGGGCCTCGTTTTTCGGCCGGAGCGGCCCCGTCGAGATCGAGATCGGAAGCGGCCGTGGCCGGTTCCTCACGGACGAGGCGGCCGCGCGTCCCGGGACCTCCTTTCTCGGAGCCGAGATCGAGGTCGAGTACACCCGGATCGCCCAGGCGAGGGCGGAGAAGATGGGGCTGACCAACGTCCGCTTCGCGCGCCTCGACGGGAAGAGCTTCGTCCTCGCCCGCGTCCCCGAGGCCTCCCTCGCCGCGATCCACGTCTTCTTCCCCGACCCGTGGCCGAAGAAGAGGCACGCCAAGCGGCGCCTCTTCGAGCCCGACTTCGTACGGGCCGCCGCGAGAGCTCTCGTCCCCGGCGGCCTCCTGCGCGTGGCCACCGACAACCTCCCCTACTTCGAGGCGATCCGCGAGGTCCTCGACGCCGAGCCCGCGATCGAGAAGGTCCCCGGAAGCGAGGCGGGCTGGAGCTCCGGGACGGACTACGAGAGGAAGTACGAGAAGGCGGGAAGGCCCATGGCCCGGGGCGTCTGGCGCCGCCGGTGAGCCGGCTCCCGAGCCGGAGACGTCAGGACTCTTCGTTCCTTCCGGCCGGGACCGGAGGGTTCGAGCCCTCCTTCGCGAGAAGGATCGGCAGGTACTTCCGGAAATAGTCGAAGCCGGAGACGATCGCCATGACGGTCATGACGTAGAGCGCCGCGCGGCCCGTCATCCGCCAGAGGCCGATATCGTCGAGCCGGGCGCCGAGGATCATGAGGGAGATCCCGACGACCTGGGCCCCCATCTTCCACTTCCCGAGGCTGGAGGCGGAGATCGTGATCTGCTCGCCCGCGGCGATCGCCCTCATCCCGGAGACCGCGAACTCGCGCCCCACGATGATGCAGACCGCCCAGGCGTCGGCCTCCTGGAGGTCCACGAGCGAGATGAGCGCGGCCGATACGAGGATCTTGTCGGCGATCGGGTCGAGGAGCATCCCGAGCCGCGTCACCTTCTTGAACTTCCTCGCGATCCACCCGTCGAGCAGGTCCGTCAGGGCGGCTACGAGGAAGACGCCCAGCGCGAGGTACTCCTTCGCCGGCATCCGCGTCAACAGGACGACGACGAGGAGCGGGACGAGGAAGATGCGCAGGAGCGTGAGCGCGTTGGGGAGGTTGATCACCGCGGCGCATTCTATCCGGCCCTTGCCCGGTTCACCCCGCCCGCCGAGAATCCGCGGGAGATGACATCTTCCATCGCTTTCGGCACCGACGGCTGGCGCGCCCGTATCGGCCGCGACCTCACTTTCGACTCCCTCGCCCGCGTCGTGGACGCCATGGCCGCCTGGACCGTCTCTCCCGCCAATGCGGACCCGGGCGACTCCCGGACCCTCCCGATCGTCCACGACACGCGGTTCCTCTCGGCCGAGCTCGCCGCCGAAAGCGCCGGGAGGCTCGCGTCGAAGGGGTTCCGGGTCCTCCTCACCGACCGGCCCGTCCCGACGCCTTGCGCCTCGTGGCACGTCAGGTCCCGCGGCCTGCGCGGCGGGATCGCCGTCACCGCATCGCACAACCCTCCCGAGTGGAACGGCGTCAAGTACAAGTCCTGGTTCGGCGGGAGCGCCACCGCCGAGACCTACGCGGCGATTGCCGCGTCCGCCGGCACGCCCCTTCCCGACCGCGCGGGCGGGAGCGTGGAGAAGGCCGACCTCCTGTCGCCCTACGCCGAGGCGATCGCCGCCTGTGTCGACGTCGACGCCATCCGCCGCGCCGGCCTCAGGGTCCTCTGGGACTCGATGCACGGGGCTTCCGGCGACCTCCTCGCGCAAATCCTGGGCCCCGGCCACGCGACCCGGGTGACGACGATCCGATCGGAGATCAACCCGTCCTTCGGCGGCGTCCATCCCGAGCCGATCCCCGAGCACCTCGGGGCCTCTGTCGCCCGCCTCGCGTCCGAGCCCTTCGACGTCGCGCTCGCCAGCGACGGCGACGGCGACCGGCTCGGCGTTCTCGCCCCGGACGGGACGTTCGTCACCCCCCACAGGGTCCTCGCCCTCCTCGCCGAGAGCCTCGCCCGACGAGGCCGGATCCAGGGCGGCATAGCCAAGACGTTCTCGACCTCCCTTCTCCTCGACCGCGTCGCGGCAAAGCTCGGGGTCCCCCTTCACGTCACGCCCATCGGCTTCAAGTGGATCGCCGAGAAGATGCTCTCGGGAGAGGTCGGGATCGGGGGAGAGGAATCGGGCGGCCTCGGCGTCTCGTTCTTCCTGCCCGAGCGGGACGGGGTCCTCTCGGGGCTTCTCGTCCTCGAAGCGGTGGCCCTGTCCGGAGTCTCCTTCCCCGAGCTCCTCTCGAGGCAGGACCGCGAGCACGGCACCTTCGCCTACGGCCGTCGCGACATCCGGCTGCCGATGCCGGTCCTGAAGGCTTTCGTCGCGGGGATTCTCGAGGCCCCCCCCTCGACGCGGGCCGGCGCCATGGTCACGTCGGTGGAAACGCTCGACGGCGTGAAGCTCCTCCTCGACGGGCGCGGCTGGCTCCTCCACCGTCTCTCCGGGACCGAACCGATCCTCCGCGTCTACGCCGAGCACGAGGACCCGGCCATGGTGACGAGGCTCCTCGCCGAGACGGCCGAGGCCCTCGAGGCCGACCAGACCTCGATCGGGACGTAGAGGCCTATCAGACCTCGATCAGGACGAAGCCGGACCCGGAGACGCTCAGGACAGGCCCGCCGCCGAGGTCGGCGAGAGGGTCCGCGTCCTCGACGAGGTCGACCGCGACGTCCCCGCCGTACGCGAGAAGCGAACGGGAGGAGAGCGTCAACGGCGTCTCGGGCGTCACCTCGAGACGCGCCGGCTCGCCGGCCGTCGAGAACGCGACGGTTCCCGTGCCGTAGAGCTTCACGAACGGGAGGGCGATCTGCCGGCGGAACTCGAAGGCCGGGTCCTCGCGGTACGTGAGGGTCGCGTCGAAGCCGTAGAGCCGGGACGGGTCCACCGACAGGAACTCGTTCCGGAGGTGGACGAGGTGAAGACCCTTCTTCGGCTCGAGGAGGAGGACCCCGCCGGACCCGGTCGCGCGGACGAAGAAGCGGGCGAGCGAGCCCCCCATCGTGTCGTCGGCCACGAGCTCGGCGACTCCCGTCCGCCCGGTCAGCGCCGCGCGTCGGACGACGATCCCCCCTTTCGCGTCCGCAGCCACGAGCCCGCCCGAGCGCGAGGCGAACGCCGGGGCCGGCAGGGCCGAAGGGGCCGGACCGGCCGGGGGGACCGCCCTGCTCGCGGGGGGAGGGTGTGGGGCGACGGGGGGCGGAAGCGATGAATCCCGCGGAGGCTCGACGCGGGGCACGATCGGCTGGGTCGCGGGTTCACGAGGACCCGAGGCGTCGCCGAAGGTCTCGGGCTTGACGGTAGGGGCCGGGGCGTCGGGCGCCGTCCTGTTGGAGGCCGCCGCGCGCGCCGTTCGCGTGATCGTGTCGTCCCCGTCGACCTCCACCTTGCGGTCCGACCCCGCCGCCGTGAAGTGGCGGTTCGCCTGGTCGAGCCGGCCCTCCCGCTGCAGGATCAGGCCGACCGTCAGGTGGGCCTTCCGGTGGCCGGGCGCGAGGGAGAGGACGCGCTCGAGGGGCTCGCGGGCCTCCGGCCGACCGGCCTTGAACAGGATCAGACCGAGGTTGAAGAGGAGTGGGACGGAATCGGCGTGGGAGACGAGGAGACCGCGCGTGATCCGCTCCGCCTCCTCGAGGTGCCCCATGTGGAACATCGCGAGGGCGAGGTTCGAAAGGACCTCGGGGTCGGTCGCGCGGAACCGCCGCGCTTCCTCGAACTCCCTCCGGGCGTCGTCGTAGAGGCCCTTGCGGAGGTCTTCCTTCCCCCGGTTCAGGTGGAGGAGGAAGAGCCCGTGGTCGAAGAATGGGGCGCTTCTCGAAGGCTCGGAAGCGCGCGAGCTCATCGGTTCGCCGTGACGCGGCCGAGAACCGGCGCCGACCTTCCGCTCTCGGGAAGAGTGCCGAGATTCGAGATGAGGAGGGCTCCGTCGGCCCGGTGGAGCTTCACCGGGGAGGCGGAGACGCGGCGGACGGGGGCGATGGACTGCCCCTTGAAGCCACCGCCGAGGGGCGCCGGAATCGCGCTCGACCCGCTGTAGACGAGCATCGCGCGCCGCACGTACTCCTGCGTCTCCGGGTAAGGCGGGACACCGCGGTACTTCTGGACCGCCCCCTCGCCGGCGTTGTAGGCGGCGAGGGTCCTCACCAGGTCTCCGCCGAACATCCCGAGGAGGTCGGACAGGTAGGCCGTCCCGCCCCGGATGTTCTCGTGGGGGTCGAACGAGTTCCGCACGCCGTAACGGCGCGCCGTGCCGGGCATGAGCTGCATCAGTCCCCGGGCGCCCTTGGGGGAGACCGCCTTCGGATTGAAGTTCGACTCGACGAGCACGACACTCCTGACGAGCCGCGGATCGACGCGCTCGCGTTCCGCGTGCTGCCGGATCGAATCGTCGAAGGCGGTCGGCCTGTCGCGCCTCGCGAGAAGGAAGGCGTCCGACGGGGCCTTCCCGCCCACCTTCCAGCCGCTCCCGATGCTGTTGAAGATGACCGCGCGGCCGTCGGCCCTGCGAATCATCTTCACGTCCGCCAGAGAGCTCCCCGGGAGGATGAGGATCCCCCCGATGGCGCAGAGCACGGCCACTCTCGACATACCCGCCCGAGTATAGCCCCCGGGAGCGCCCGTCAGGCGGCTCCCCCCAGCTTCTCCCTGGTACGGGCCACCCCCGCCGCCAGTGCCTCGTCGATCTTGTCGGGGTCCTTTCCGCCCGCCTGGGCGAGGTCGGCTTTTCCGCCTCCCCTGCCCCCGACGACCGGCGCCATCGCCCTGGCGAGGTCGTCGGCCGAGACCCGGGCGACGAGGTCGGCCGTGACGGCCGCCAGGAGAGTCACCTTCCCCTCGGCCTCCGTGCCCAGGAGGACGACGCCGCTCTTCAGCTTCCCGCGGAAGGTATCGGCCAGGTTCCGGAGCTCGTTCGCCGGAAGGGACGGGACGCGCCGGGCGAGGACCTTCACACCCGAGACGTCGACCAGCCCTTCGTCCTCTCTTCCGCCCGCACCGCCGCGGGAGCCCGACGCGAGCTGGACTTTCAGCTTCGCGATCTCCTTCTCGCTCTCCCGGAGTCGCGCGAGGACCTCGCGAACCTTGCCCGGAAGCTCCTCCGGCGGGACCTGCGCCGTCTCGGACAGCTCGCCGAGGAGCTGCTCGTCGCGCGTCAGGCGCTCCACGGCGCCGAGCGACGTGACCGCCTCGATCCGCCGAACCCCCGCCGCGAGCCCCTTGTCGGAAATGACCTTGAAGGCCCCGATCTCCCCGGTCCGGCCGACGTGACAGCCACCGCAGAGCTCGGTCGAGAACCCGGGAACGTCGACGACCCGCACCCTCTCCCCGTATTTCTCGCCGAAGAACATCATCGCGCCCTTCGCCCGGGCCTCGTCCATGGAGGTGACCTCCTTGGACACGGGGGAGTCGCGCAGGACCTGTTCGTTGACGAGCCTCTCGATCTCGAGGATCTCGTCGGCCGTCGTCGGGCGCGTCGCCGCGTAGTCGAAGCGGAGCCGGTCGGGGGCGACGAGCGAGCCCATCTGCCTCACGGAATCTCCGAGGACCTTCCTGAGCGCCGCGTGGAGGAGGTGCGTGCCCGTGTGGTTCGCCTGGATCCGGCGACGCGTCCACTCCGGGACCTCGAGCGTCAGGACGGCGCCGCGCGAGAGGGTCCCTTCCTCCACCTCGACGTGATGCTGGACGAAACGGCCGCTCGCGGATCTCCGGGCTGAGGTCACGGTCGCCCGGCCGCCCGGCCAGGCGACGGAGCCGGTGTCGGTCACCTGGCCCCCTCCCTCGGGATAGAAGACGGTCCGGTCGGTCACGAGGAGCCCTTCGGCCCCCGCCGGCAGCGAGTCGACCGGCACGAGCGAGCCTGCCGAAAGGGAGAAGACGCCGAGCGCGGTGGCCCCCTCGATGCGGACGAAGTCGTCCTCGGGATACCCGCGGAAGGCGGTCTGCCAGGACGGCTCGCCGAGCTCCTCGGGAAGGAGCGCGTCGTCGGCCTCGAACTTCGAGCCGGCCTTCGATCGCTCCCGGGCGGCCTCCAGCTCTTTCTCGAAGCCGGCGCGATCGAGGGTGAGCCCCTCGTCCTGCGCCAGCTCCTCGATCAGCTCGAGCGGGATGCCGTAGGTGTCGTAGAAGCGGAAGACCGCCGGCCCGGAAAGGCTCGTCTCCTCCTTCCGCCGCGCCTCGCTGATCGCCTCGCCGACGCGGTCCGCGCCTGCGGACATCGTCCGGGCGAAGCTTCGCTCCTCCGAGCGGATGAGCTCCCAGACCTCGCTCTTCAGGGTCCGGTGCGGGTCGCCGAAGTAGACCCCCTCGAAGACGGAAAAGACCGGGTCGACGAGGCCGCAGAGCTCCGGTCCCTCGATTCCGAGCCGGCGCCCGTAGCGGGCCGCGCGGCGGAGGATCCGCCTCAGGACGTAGCCGCGCCCCGTGTTGGCCGGCATGACGCCGTCGGCCATGAGCATCGTCGCGGCCCGGAGGTGGTCCGCGATGACGCGGAACGGGGCATCCTCCTCCGCCATGCCGCCGCGGTAGCTCTTTCCCGAGATGGCCTCGATCTTCCTGATGAGGGGCGTGAAGAGGTCGGTGTCGAAGTTGTTGTTCTTCCCGGTCAGCAGGGCGGTGATCCGCTCGAGACCGGCCCCGGTGTCGACGGACGGCTTCGGGAGCGGGGTCATCTTCCCGTCGGCGTCGCGTTCGAACTGCATGAAGACGAGGTTCCAGATCTCCATGACCCGGTCGCCGCGGCCGTTCGGACTGTCGTCGCCCGGGACGTGGGGCCCCTGGTCGACGTGGAGCTCGGAGCAGGGGCCGCAGGGCCCGGTGTCGCCCATCGACCAGAAGTTGTCCTTCTCGCCGAACCGGAGGATCCGGCCGCCCGGGAGGTACCGCCCCCAGAGCCTGGCGGCCTCGTCGTCGTCGGTGTAGACGGACGCCCAGAGACGCTTCGGCTCGAATCCGTAGCGCTCGGTGACGAGCTCCCAGGCGAAGGCGATCGCCTCCTCCTTGAAGTAGTCGCCGAAGGAGAAGTTGCCGAGCATCTCGAAGAACGTGTGGTGGCGCGCCGTGTACCCGACGTTGTCGAGGTCGTTGTGCTTGCCGCCCGCCCTCACGCACTTCTGCGCCGAAGCGGCGCGAACGTAGGGCCGGCTCTCCCGCCCGAGGAAGACGTCCTTGAACTGGTTCATCCCGGCGTTCGTGAAGAGGAGCGTCGGGTCCTCGGCGGGGACGAGAGAGGAGGACGCGACGCGCCGGTGCCCCTTCTCCTCGAAGTACGAGAGGAACGTCTCGCGGACCTTGCGGGAGGTCCAGTCAGATGCCGTCGTCATCCGTGGGGTCGCCTTTCTCTCGAAGCGCATCGCGGACGGCCCCGGGGTCGAAGCCGCGGCGCACGAGATGGTCGAAGAGTTTCCTCGACCTCGAAACGGGCGTCAAACCGGCCGGCAGGGCGCGCCGCTTCTTCTCGAGGGCCGCCTTCAGCCGGGCCGACTCGTCCTCTCCCCCCACGCTGGCGACCGCCCGGCTGGCGTCCGCGTCGGCGACCCCGCGCGAGCGCAGCGACGCCGAGACCCGCCGGCTCCCCCGCCCCCGGGCCGCTTCGGCCCGCGCCAGCTCCCCGGCCGTCGCCGCCTCGTCGAGGAGCCCCGCGCGCGCGAGGGCGTCGAGCGTCGCCTCGACTTCCGCCGCCTCGTGACCGGCGCGGAGGAGCTTCCTCGCGAGCTCCCGGCGCGGGTGGGCCCGCCGGCCCAGAAACGCGAGCGCCGCCGTCCGGCAGTCTCGACGCGGGCGGCGGCGCGGGAGGTCGCTCAGGAAGCGGCCCTAGGGCTGGTTGGAGAAGTCGAAGGGCGACTCCTCGCCCAGCGGGTTCATCTTGTCGGGGGCCGCCAGGGACCCGTCCATGATCTCCTGCGAGAGGTCCGACGTCGACTGGACGCCCTGGATCCGGAGCTTGAACTCGTTCGGGTTGGTCGACCGGCGGATCGCCTCGTCGAGCGTGATGAGGCCCGAACGGTAGAGCTGGAAGAGCGACTGGTCGAAGGTCTGCATCCCGTACTGCGAGGTGCCGGCCTTGATGGCGTCGACGATGTACTTCGTCTTCTCCTTGTTCTCGATGCAGTCCCGGATGTAGTTCGTCGCGATGAGCACCTCGACGGCCGGGACGCGGCCGAGGCCGTCGGCGCGCGGGAGGAGGCGCATCGAGATGACCGCCTTCAGGACGGCCGAGAGCTGGAGACGGATCTGCTTCTGCTGGTGCGGCGGGAAGACGGCGATGATCCGGTTGATCGTCTCCGTCGCGTCCATGGTGTGGAGGGTGGAGAGGACGAGGTGGCCCGTCTCCGCGGCGACCAGGGCCGTCTCGACCGTCTCGAAGTCGCGCATCTCGCCGACGAGGATGACGTCGGGGTCCTGGCGGAGGGCGGCGCGGAGCGCCGAGGAGAACGAGCGCGTGTCGACCTCCAGCTCGCGCTGGTTCACGATCGACTTCTTGTCGCGGTGGAGGAACTCGACCGGGTCCTCGACCGTCATGATGTGCTCGGCCCGGTTCGCGTTGATGAAGTCGATCATCGCGGCGAGGCTCGTCGACTTGCCCGAGCCGGTCGTCCCGGTGACGAGGATCAGTCCCCGGGTCTCTTCGCAGATCTTCTCGATGACGGGAGGAAGGAGGAGGTCGCGGACCGTCAGGATCCGGGCGGGGATGACGCGGCAGACGAGGCCCACGGTGCCCCGCTGCTGGAAGATGTTGCAGCGAAAACGTCCGAGACCGGGCACCGAATAGGCGATGTCGATCTCGAAGTTGTTCTTGAACTTCTCCTTCTGCCTCGAGGACATGATCGAGAACGCCATCGCGATCGTGTCTTCCTGCATCAGGCGCTTCATGTCCACGAGCGGGATCAGGTCGCCGTCGACGCGGATGATCGGGTGTGCTCCGACCTTCAGGTGGAGATCCGATGCCTTGCGCTCGACCGCGATCTTGAGGAGGTCATTGATGTGCATGCCCGGGTCTCCTCTCTTCCCGTCCGCTGAGAGCGTGGTCCTGTTCGCAGGATAGGCTCGGCGAATGGCCCGGTCAACGATCGGACGAAGTGCTCCTCAGGCTACCATCCGGCACGATGTTTCCCGAGAACGAAAGGATTGCCGCGGTCCTCCTCGCGGCCGGCGCCTCGAAGAGATTCGGGAGCCCCAAGATGCTCGCCGACGTCCACGGCGAGCCCCTGGTCCGCCGCGTCGCCCGCTCGTTCGTCGAGGCGGGCTTCTACGAGATCGCCGTCGTCCTGGCCCCCGGAGCCGACGACATCGCCTCCGCCCTCGAGGGACTCGGCGTCCTCGTCGTCGCCAACCCACGGCCCGGGGACGGGATGCTCTCCTCCGCGCAGGCGGGCCTCTCCGCGCTCTCGTCCGGGTGCGGCCGCGCCGCCATCTCCCCCGCCGACCTGCCGGGCCTCACCCCCCCGGTCCTCGGCCGGCTCCTCGCCGGGCTGCCCCCGCCGGCCCCGGAGGTCGTCGTCGTCCCCTCGAGCGGCTCCCGGCGGGGCCATCCCCTCGTCGTCCCGGCTGGTCTCGTCCCGCGCCTCCTCTCCTGGGGCGGGGAGAGGCGGTTGTCGGACCTCCTCCGGGAGCCCGGGGTGGTGGTTCACGAGGTGCCCGGCTTCGGCCCGGAGGTCTTGCGGGACGTCGACGTCCCCGCCGACCTCGTCGAGCTGAGTCGATGACCGGCGGCCCGCCCTGAGGCGCCCCGCCGCGCGCCCGGAACGAGAAGGGCCGGCCCGGGGCCGGCCCTTCTCCGCTGAGCGCAGGCCGGGACTTCAGGCCGGGGTCGGAGCTCCGACCGGGCAGAGCCAGCCGAAGCGGTCGTCCACCTTCCCCTCGACGATGTCGAAGAAGGCCTTCTGGATCTTCTCGGTCACGGGTCCGCGCCGGCCGGCACCGACGACGATCCGGTCGACGGAGCGGATCGGCGTGATCTCCGCC
>CALMDF010000220.1 GCA_937864895.1 uncultured Holophagales bacterium
GCGTCCTCGTACCAGGCGAAGAACGACCCGGCGAAGCCGGACGACCGCTCGAACGACACGCGCCGGTAGACGGCGGCGGTCCCGGATACCCCGGCGATCGGGAACGGCGGCGCGTCCGCCGGGGGAGGCGAGGCGCCGCGGCCGAGCTGGACCGCCTCCCGCCGCCGGTTCCAGCCGATGCCGAGCCCGTCCACGAGGCGTCCTTCGGCGTCGAGGACGACCCCCTGGACCGCCGCGAGGCCCGGGTCGCCCTCGAGCGCCGCCACGCAGGCCGCGAGATAGCCCGGCTCGAGGATCGCGTCGTTGTTGACGAAAGCGACGTAGGGGAGGGCCTTCAGCCTCGCGTCGACGGCCCCGGCGTTCGAGGCGGGGGCGAAGCCGCGGTTCGCCCCGAGGGGGAGGACGAAGACTCCCTCCCGGGCCGCGATTCGCCGGAGCTCCTCCGCCCCCGAGCCGTTGTCGACGACGAGGACCCGGGAGGCTCCCTGCGCGTCGAGCGCGCCGAGGCAGGAATCGAGGAGGGCCCCCCCGTTCCAGTTCACGACGACGACCCCTACGGGGAGCTTCTCCATCCTCCCGATTATCGCGGCCGCCGTAGAATTCGCCTCCCATGCTGGCCCGAGACTTCCTCCGCACGCACTTCGCCGAGCTGCCGCACCTCCTCCGGAACCGCACCTACGACGTCGCCTCCCTGGCCCGCTGGGGAGAGCTGGACGCCGAGCGCCGCCGCGTCGTGACCGCCGTCGAGGCGATGAAGGCCGAGCGGAACACGCTCTCGGCCGAGGTGGGGCGCAAGAAGCGGGCGAAGGAAGACGCCGCCGCCGAGATGGAGCGCGCGAAGACTCTCGGCGTCGAGGTGGCCGCGCTGGAAAAGCGGGTCGAGGAGATCGAGGGGGAGTTCTTCGCCATCGAGCAGGCCCTTCCGAACATCCCCGACGAGAGCGTCCCGGACGGGGCGGACGAGACCGGGAACGTCGTCCTGAAGAGCTGGGGCGAGCCCGGGACCTTCGACTTCGCGCCGAAGCCCCACTGGGAGCTCGGCGTCGAGCTCGGCATCCTCGACTTCGAGCGGGCGGCGAAGGTGACCGGCGCGAGGTTCACCGTCCTCTCGGGCGAGGCGTCCCTCCTCTCTCGCGCGCTCATCGCCTTCATGCTCGACCTGCACACTCGGGAGAACGGCTACCGGGAGGTCCTGCCGCCGTTCATCGTGAACGCCGCGTCCCTCTTCGGGACGGGCCAGCTCCCCAAGTTCGAGGCGGACCTCTTCCGCCTGAAGGACACGGACTGGTACCTCGCCCCGACGGCCGAGGTCCCCGTCACGAACCTCCACCGCGACGAGGTCCTGAAGGACGAGCAGCTCCCGATCTCCTACTGCGCCTACACCCCCTGCTTCCGCGCCGAGGCGGGGTCGGCGGGGAAGGACACGCGCGGCCTCATCCGCCAGCACCAGTTCGACAAGGTGGAGCTCGTGAAGTTCACCCGGGCCGAGGAGTCGGAGGCGGCCCACGAGAAGCTGACCCGGGACGCCGAGAAGGTCCTCGAGAGGCTCGGGCTGCCCTACCGCCGCGTCGTCCTCTGCCGGGGGGACATGGGCTTCTCCTCGGCGAAGACCTACGACCTCGAGGTCTGGCTCCCGGGGCAGAACGCCTACCGGGAGATCTCCTCCTGCTCGAACTTCGGGGCGTTTCAGGCCCGGCGCGCCGCGATCCGCGTGAAGCGGACCGGCGCGGACGGGAAGGGGCGGAACGAGTACGTCCACACGCTGAACGGCTCGGGTCTCGCCGTGGGGCGGACCCTCGTCGCGATCCTCGAGAACTACCAGGGGGCGGACGGGTCGGTCGCGATTCCGAAGGCCCTCCAGCCCTACTGCGGGGGGCTGTCGGAGATCCGGCGGCCGGCCTGCTAAACTGCGCGCCCCGCGAGGTGCGGACAGGTGGGAGAGTGGCTTAATCCAACGGTTTGCTAAACCGTCGTAGGCCTTAAAAGCCTACCGGGGGTTCGAATCCCCCCCTGTCCGCCAGTTCCTCCGCCGGAGGAGTGGCCGAGTGGTTTAAGGCGGCGGTCTTGAAAACCGTTGAGCTGCAAGGCTCCGGGGGTTCGAATCCCTCCTCCTCCGCCATTTCCCACGTGTGAAGATGCGCCCGAGCCCGTGAGCGAGAACCGTCCCCGCGTCCTCGTCGTCGACGACGACTCCCTGTCGAGGAGGATCCTCACCCAGGTCCTCGCCTCCGCCGGGTACGAGGTCGAGTCCGCGGTCGACGGGCAGGACGCGCTCGGGAAGATCCGCAGCCACCGGCCCGACGTCGTCGTCACCGACTGGCAGATGCCGCGGATGGACGGCCTGACTCTCTGCCGCATCCTCAAGGGGACCGAGGAGACGCGCTTCACCCACGTCCTCATGCTCTCGACGCGAGGAGAGACGGAAGCGAAGGTGACCGGCCTCGAGACGGGCGCCGACGACTACCTCGTCAAGCCGGTCGAGCCGATCGAGCTGAAGGCCCGGGTCAGGGTGGGCCTCCGGCTCCAGCGGGCCCTCTTCGACCTGGCGGCCAAGAACGAGATCCTCGAGAAGCTCGCCCTCACCGACCCCCTGACCGGGCTCGCGAACCACAGGGCCTTCCAGGAGGCCCTCGAGGCGGAGGTCGCCCGCGTCGGCCGGCACGGCCGCCCGGCGAGCCTCCTCTTCCTCGACCTCGACCACTTCAAGGCGGTCAACGACTCGCACGGGCACGCCGTCGGGGACGAGGTCCTCGCGGGCTTTTCCCGGGTCCTCCGGCGGGGGTGCCGGAAGGGGGACCTCGCCGCCCGGTTCGGGGGGGAGGAGTTCTCCATCCTCCTCCCCACGACGGGACGGTTCCCCGCCAGCCTCGTCGCGGAGAGGATCCGGAAGGCGACCGAAGCGCTCCCCCTGGGCCGGATGCACCCGGTCCAGGTGACCGTTTCCATCGGCGTCGCCTCCACGGAGGAGCTTCCGGAGCCCCGAGAGGCGGCCGAGCTCCTCCGGCGGGCCGACGCCGCCCTCTACCGGGCCAAGACCGAGGGGCGGAACCGGGTCGTCGCCGGCTGAGGCGCCCCGGGCTGCAAATCTCTCGCGCGAACGGGGTTCGGAGATCGAAAGCGGCCTCCCCGGGAAACTCGGGAGGGGTTTTTCCCGTAATCCTCCACTGGCGCCCCTTCAGGGTGCCCCTTTCGAAAGGAACGCGAGAGAGATGAGCTCCCGGCTGAAATGGATTCTCGGGGCGGTCGCCGCCGTCGTCGTCGTTCTCGTCGTCGTCGCCTCCGTCGCCGGCAAGGACCGGAAACTGACCCGCGTGACCACGGCGAAGGTCGGCAAGGCCGACCTGGTTTCGACCGTGAGCTGCAACGGGCGGGTCCAGGCCAAGACCAAGGTCGAGATCTCCTCCCAGGTCATGGGCCAGATCGTCAACCTCGCCGTCGAGGAGGGGGACGTCGTGAAGAAGGGGGACTTCCTCCTCCAGATCGACAAGGCCCAGTACGACGCCACCACGAAGGCGCAGCAGGCGAACCTGGAGGCCCTCTTCGCCCAGCGCGAGTCCGACCGGGCGACGGTCGATCAGGCCCGGCGGGACTACGAGCGGGAGCGGAAGAACTTCGAGGCGAAGATCACCTCCGAGCAGGTGATGCAGAAGGCGAAGCTCCAGCTCGACGCGGCGGTCGCCTCGCTCAACGCCGTCGAGCGCCGGATCGAGCAGGCCCGCGCCCAGCTCCTCGCCAGCAAGGACTCCCTCGGCAAGACGACCCTCGTCGCCCCGATGAACGGCATCGTCACGGCGCGTCCCGTCGAGCAGGGGGAGAACGCCGTCGTCGGGACGATGAACAACCCCGGCACGGTCCTCCTCACGATCTCCGACATGTCGATCGTCGAGGCGGAGATGGAGGTCGACGAGACCGACATCCCGAACGTCAGGATCGGGCAGAAGGCGAAGCTGACGCTCGACGCCTGGCCCGACAAGAAGTTCGAGGGAGTCGTCACCGAGATCGGCGGGAGCCCGATCACGAAGTCGGCCCTCGGGACCGACGCGACGGCCGTGAACTTCAAGGTCAAGGTCCAGCTGAAGGACCCGCCGGCCGCGATCCGGCCTGGCTTCTCCGTCTCGGGCGAGATCGAGACCGACCGGCGCCCCGGCGCCCTCGCGATCCCGATCCCGGCGCTCGTCGTCGCCGAGGAGGCCTCGCTCAAGCGCCCCGAGAAGGGGAAGAAGCCGGTCCCGACTCCGACCCCGTCGGCTGCCGACAAGGACAGGAAAAAGGATGTCGAGGGAGTCTTCGTCGTCGACAAGGACGGGAAGGTGGACTTCCGGAAGGTGAAGACCGGCATCACGGCCGAGCTCCAGATCGAGGTCGTCGAGGGGCTGAAGGAAGGGGACGAGATCGTCTCCGGGCCGTTCCGCGCCCTGCGCGCCCTCCGGATCGGCGACCGGGTGAAGGTGGACAACAGCGGCGTCCCGCGGGACGGGAAGAGCTCGTAGGCCCTCGATGCTGAACGGGGAGCTCCTCCGCGTCGCCTGGAGGGCGATCAACGCCCACAAGCTGCGGTCGTTCCTGACGCTCCTCGGCGTGATCATCGGGGTGATGACCGTCGTCGCCGTGGTGTCGGTCATCCAGGGGCTCAACAACTACGTCGCCACGAAGCTCTTCTCGCTCTCCCCCGACGTCTACACGATCGAACGCTTCGGGATCATCACCTCGCGCGACGAGTTCCTCGAGGCGCTCAAGCGCAAGCGGATCCAGAAGAGCGACCTCGAGGCGTTCCAGCGCCTCTCGAAGACGGCCGTCATGGTCGGCGCCCGGTCGGGGACGACCCGATCCGTGAGATCGGGAGCGAGGCGCCTCTCCGACGTCTCGATCACCGGCGTGACGGCGAACGTGGCCGAGCTCTCGAACCTCGACGTCGACCTCGGGCGCTTCTTCACCGAGTCGGAGAACGAGCGGCGCGCCTTCGTCGCCGTCATCGGCACGGAGGTCCGCGACGAGCTCTACCCGAGGCTCGACCCCGTCGGCCGGACGATCTCGATCGACGGGATCCCGTTCCGCGTCATCGGGCTCCTCGTCAAGCAGGGCTCGGTCTTCGGGCAGAGCCAGGACAACGTCGTCTACGTCCCGAGGGAAGCCCTCGCGAAGGCCTGGGGCGCCCGGCGCGGGCTGTCGATCTACGTGAAGGCGAAGGGCGGCGTCGAGGGGATCCCGGCCTCGATGGACGAGGCGCGGGCCATCTTTCGCGCGCTCCGGAAGACCGCGCCGTCGGCCCCGGACCCGGTGTCGTTCGTGACCGCCGAGGCGATCCAGGTCGTCTGGCGCTCGATCTCGGCCGGCGCCTTCGCCCTCCTCGTCTTCATCAGCGGCATCTCGCTCGTCGTCGGGGCGATCGTGATCGCGAACATCATGCTCGTCTCCGTCGTCGAGCGGACGAAGGAGATCGGCATCCGCCTCGCCATCGGGGCGAAGAAGCGCGACATCCGCCGGCAGTTCCTGCTCGAGGCGGCGCTCCTGTCCCTCGGTGGCGGCGCCGTCGGCGTCCTCTTCGGGTGGATCATCTCGTCCCTCATCAACGCCTTCACGCCCCTCCCGACGCTCGTCACCCCGGGCCTTATCACGACGGGCCTCGTCCTGGCCACGCTCACCGGCCTCCTCGCCGGCGTCTTCCCGGCGGTCAAGGCCTCGCGCCTGCCGCCGATCGAGGCCCTCCGCTATGAGTGAGCGCATCTTCGACGCCCTCCGCCGGACCTTCGGCGAGAACCTCCGCTTCGCCTCGATCGCGCTGCGCGCCCACAAGCTGCGCGCCTTCCTGACGATCGTCGGAATCGTCATCGGGGTCTGGACCGTCATCGCCATGGTCGCGCTCGTGACCGGCTTCAACCGCTCGACGATGGAGGCCTTCTCGTCGTTCGGCACGACGCTCGTCCAGTTCCAGAAGTTCGAGCCCCGCTTCTTCGGCGGCGGCCACCGGCCCCCCGAGGAGGAGCGGAACCGGAAGGACTTGACGATCGAGGACGCCGAGGCGATCGCCCGTCTCGCGCCGTCCATCGCCGCCGTCTCCCCGGAGCGCTACCTCTGGGGCGGCTCGAAGGTGAAGGGGAACGGCAGGGAGGCGAACTCCCCGACGGTCGCGGGCGGGAACCAGAACTACCTCGTCTGCAACAACTGGGCGCTCGCCGACGGCCGCAACGTCAGCGACGTCGACGTCCAGCACGTCACGGACGTCGCCGTCATCGGGGCCGACGTCGTCAAGTCGCTCTTCGAGGCGAAGGACCCCCTCGGGCAGCCGATCACGATCAACGGGCGGCGGGTCAGCATCGTCGGCGTCCTCGAGAAGAAGGGCTCCCAGATGGGGGGAAGCCCCGACAACATCATCCTGATCCCGATCACGACGTTCGACGTCTTCTTCCCGCAGATCAGGAACTCGCGCGGCGACACGCTCCACATCGCGACGATCCCGAAGTCCCCCGAGCTGATCCCGGCGGCGATCGAGGAGGGGACGAACATCCTCCGGGCCCGCAGGAAGGTGCCGTTCGACAAGCCGAACGACTTCGCCATCTTCACCGCAGAGAAGCTCATCACGCAGATGACCGCGGTGACGAACGCGATCTCCGGCGTCATGGTCTTCATCGCGGCCATCGCGCTCCTCGTCGGCGGCGTCGGCGTCATGAACATCATGCTCGTCTCCGTGACGGAGCGGACGCGGGAGATCGGCCTCCGGAAGTCCGTCGGGGCCCTGAGGCGCGACATCAGCCTCCAGTTCCTGACGGAGGCGATGACCCTCACCGGCCTCGGCGGGGCCATCGGCGTCGCCCTCGGCCTCGTGACGGCCCTCGTCGTCGGGGCCGTCTCGCCCCTCCGGACCGCGACGCCGCTCTGGAGCATCTTCCTCGGCCTGGGCGTCAGCCTCTCGATCGGACTCTTCTTCGGCCTCTACCCCGCCCTCAAGGCCGCCCGCCTCGACCCGATCGACGCCCTCCGCTGGGAGTAGCGACAAAAGGGGTCAGGTCTACCCTCTACACTCTGCGCGATCGCGCAGAGTGTAGAGGGTAGACCTG
>CALMDF010000221.1 GCA_937864895.1 uncultured Holophagales bacterium
TCATCTCGTTGGGTCCCATATGGCGACGAAGGGGAGGTTGCGGTATTTCTCGTCGAGGTCGAGGCCGTAGCCGACCACGAACTCGGGCCCGATGGTGAAGCCGAGGAAGTCGACGGGCAGGTCCGCGTTCTCGGGGAGGTCCTTCTTCAGCAGCGCGGCGATCTTCAGGGAACGCGGTTGCCGGGTGCCGAGAAGGCCGAGGAGCTTGCGGAGCGTCAGGCCCGTGTCGACGACGTCCTCGAAGATGAGGACGTCCCGGCCCGCGATGTCGGACGAGAGGTCGCGCACGAGCTCGAAGTTCCCCGTCGAGGAGGTCCCCGCGTACGACCTCACCTGGAGGAAGTCGACGGCCACGGGGGTCGAAAGGCGTTTCAGGAGGTCGGTCAGGAAGAAGACGGAGCCCTTCAGGACACCGACGGCCAGGATCTCGCGGCCCGCGTAGGCCGTGTCGATCTCCCGGGCCAGCTCGTCCAGCCGGGCCGCGATCCGTTCCTCGGAAATGAGAGTGCGGTCGATCACGGGGCGAAACTATAATGCAGCCGCAACTCCCGAGAGGATCCAAGTGAGTACGTCGATCGTCGACCTGCGGACCCTGCATGACGCCTATACGAGGCTCACCGAGAAGTTCAAGACCTTCTGGACGTTTCACCAGTTCCTCCAGGGGGTCCACAAGACCTTCTTCGGCGACGCGCCCGGATACAGCATCAACTTCCAGGGCCTCTACGACGAGATCCGGGCCGTGACGACGGTCATGAACGTCCAGGCTCCTGCGGTCGTCATGGACCAGATCAACCAGCTCGACGCGCGCCTCGACGTCGTCTACCGCTCCCTCTCGGCCGACGACGAGAAGATCGCCGCGAGCTGGGTCCGCCGCTTCTTCGAGAAGGTCAGGACCGAGGACGAGAAGCTCCTTCTCGCGATCCTCCGCTTCTACTTCCACTCGAGGCAGGTCTCGCCGGAGGCCATCGACAAGATGGACTTCCTCCTGACCCTCGTCGGCGCCAGGCGTTCGCTCGACGACGGGCGCTACCTCCCCAGGTTCCCCCAGGAGCTGACGAAGCTCTTCGCGTCCCTCCTCGGCCTCGTGCGGCGCTCCCCAGCCCCGGCGGCCGAGGTCACCGCGTCGGTGAAGGCGCTGGGCCTGATCCGGAAGGACATCGAGTCGTGCGACCGCTTCGAGGACCTGACCGACCGGAAGATCCTCGACAGCCTCCGGACGGTGAAGCACCGGCTCGGGACCGCGTACTACGACCCGAACGTCCTGACCGCCATCCTGGACGCGAACCTCGCCGCCAAGAACCGCTTCCAGACCCTCTACCGGAACGAGGAGAAGCGGATCTTCGACTCGTCCCGGCAGCTCCTCGACATCGAGCGCGAGCTCTCGCGGCGGCCCGAGGTCGCCGACACCGATCTCCTCGAGGAGTTCCGGAAGTTCCGGCAGTTCAAGGAGGAGTTCGACAGGAAGAGGAACGAGGGGGAGATCCGCCACGGGCAGGTGACGCTCCTCGCCGAGACGATCGACCAGCTCATGGCGAAGCTGACGACGACCGGTCAGGGCGCCGGGGAGTCGATCCCGCTCGCCCTGCCGCTCCTCGAGCAGGAGGAGCTCTCCGAGGCTCGCGAGACGATCAGCGGATTCTTCCCGGGGAAGGAAGCCGTCGCGGCTGCGGCGATGCCGCGGGCCCAGGTTCCCGCGGTCCCCGCCGTAGCCCTCGACCCTCTCATCGGAGAGGGCGCCTCCAAGATCCTCTACTCCGTCGACATGGCCCAGGTGGGGACGGGGTCCGGCCAGGCGGCCTACAGCTCCTCCCTGTCCCGCTTCCGGCTGGAACCCTGGGAGGTCCGTGCCGCCAGGAGGATCCAGTCCGGAGAGACCGCGTCGGACCCGGAATCCGGCCCGGAGGAGGTCCTCTTCCTCGAAGGGGCGGCCCTTCGTCTCAAGATCGACGAGATCGCGCAGCACCTGAAGGAGCTCTCCTCGGAGGCGGTGAGAGAGACGATCGGAGGTTCCTCGTTCGCCGAGGCGGCCGAGTGCCTCGTCCGTGCTCAGGACCTCGACCGCCGCTTCCGGCAGGCCCTCGAGACTCTCGGGCAGGGCGGCCTCCCCGAGCGCCTCAACGAGCTCACGCGCTCGCGCTTCCGCCTCCTCCGGGCTTTTTCCGGGCTCTGGCTCCTTCACAACGCCCTGGCTGCCGCGGAGGGGTAGGGCGGCTCCTCGGGAAGCCGCGGTTTGACCAGCGCGGAGGGCGCGCGGAGAATCGGCGCCCGATGTCCGAAGAGACCCATTCCCCAGAGCAGAGCCTCGCCGAGCAGGTCGTGAACCGCAGGGCAGCCCGCGAACGGATCGCCGCCCTCGGCCACCCCCTCCACCCGAACCGCTTCCCGGCGACCCACCTCGTCTCCGACGTGGTCGGGCGCTGGGGCGGGTCTGATTCCGCCGCCCTCGAGGCCGAGCCCGAGGAGGCCCGGCGCGTCGCGCTCCCGGGACGGATCCTCGCCATCCGGAAGATGGGGAAGGCGGTCTTCCTCGACCTCTCCGACGGGCTGAAGCGCGTCCAGGCCTACGTGAGGAAGGACGGCGTCGGGGACGGGGGCTGGGCCCTCCTCGAGAACCTCGACCTCGGGGACCACGTCGGGGTCACCGGCACCGTCTTCCGGACCCGGACCGGAGAGCTCTCGGTGAAGGCCGGGTCTCTCGTCTTCCTCGCGAAGTGCCTCCGGCCTCTCCCGGACAAGTGGCACGGCCTGACCGACATCGAGATCAAGTACCGCCAGCGGTACGTGGACCTCATCGTCTCCGAGGAGACGCGGCGCACCTTCGAGGTGAGGGCCCGGGTCGTCTCCTACGTCCGGCGCTTCTTCGACGCGCGGGGCTTCCTCGAGGTCGAAACGCCGATGATGCAGCTCATCGCGGGGGGCGCCGCCGCCAGGCCCTTCATCACGCATCACAACGCGCTCGACGTGGACCTCTACCTGCGCATCGCGCCCGAGCTCTACCTCAAGCGTCTCGTCACGGGCGGCTTTCCGAAGGTCTACGAGATCAACCGGAACTTCCGGAACGAAGGGATCTCGACGCAGCACAACCCCGAGTTCACGATGCTCGAGTTCTACACGGCGTACGCCGACGCCCGGGACCAGATGGCGCTCACCGAGGAGCTCCTCGCGGGCGCCGCGCGGGAGATCCTCGGGACGACGCAGCTCCCGTGGGGCGAGGAGACGATCTCCTTCGAGGCGCCGTTCCGGCGGCTCTCGATGAAGGACGCCGTCGTCGAGTACGGCCGCGACGTCCCGGGCGGGCCGATCCGCCCGGACGAGCTCGGGTCGCTCCCGGGCCTGAAGGTGGCCGCGGGACGCGCCGGCGTGAAGTACCTCGCGCGCTTCGGGGCCGACCCGGGGAAGCTCCTCGCCGAGCTCTTCGAGACCCTCGCCGAGCCGCACCTTCTCCAGCCGACCTTCGTCGTCGACTACCCGGCCGAGATCTCTCCGCTCGCCAAGGCGAGACCCGACGACCCGAAGACGGCCGACCGCTTCGAGCTCTTCGTCGGCCGGATGGAGCTGGCGAACGGCTTCTCCGAGCTGAACGACCCGGACGAGCAGGCGGAGAAGTTCCGCGCCCAGGTCGCCCAGCGGGCGAAGGGGGACGACGAGGCGATGCTCTACGACGAGGACTACGTCGAGGCGCTCTCGTACGGGATGCCGCCGACGGCGGGGGAGGGGGTCGGGATCGACCGCCTCGCGATGCTGTTCACGAACTCGCGCTCGATCCGCGACGTCATCCTCTTCCCGCTCATGCGGCCGAAGGGGACGGGGCGCTGACCGAAGCCCTGCTCGCCCGGCGCTACCTCCTCGCCTCGCGGCGGGACGCCCAGGTGGGGGTCGTGGCGGCAGCCGCCTTCGTCGGCCTCGTCCTCGGCGTGGCCGCTCTCGTCCTCTCGCTCTCGCTCCTTTCGGGCTTCCAGAACCACGTCCTCGCCCGGCTCGCCGAGGAGGCGCCGCACGTCCTCGTCGCCCCCGCGGGCCGGCCCGATTTCGGGGCCGCCGAGGGGGCCGCCGCGAGGCTCGGGGCGCTTCCCGGAGTCCTCTCCGTGACGCCGGTCGTCAGGGGCCGGGGCTGGATCACGGCGCGCGGCCAGGCCGTGCCGGCGGTCCTCGCGGGGCGCGAGGGGGCCGACGGGATCACGCTCGACCCCGCGCAGGCCCGCCAGCTGACGGTGCTGCCGGGAGAGGAGGTCACGGTCGTCTCCTCGCGCACGCGCCTCTCGCCGCTCGGCCCCGTGCCCGTGACCGCGTCGTTGACGGTGACCGAGGTCGCCTCGGCCTCGACGGGAAGGAAGCAGCCCGAGGCGATCCTTCCGGCGGATGCGGCCCGGCGCCTGTTCGGCATTCCCGAAGGCGGTGCGACCGGCTTCGAGCTTCGCCTCGCCGACCCGGGGAACGCTCCTGTCGCGGCCGCTTCCGCGCGCGAGGCGCTCGGGGGGTCGTCGACCTCGACGACGACGTGGCAGGAGGCGAACCGCCCGCTCCTCCTCGCCCTCCGGCTGGAGCGCGTCGTCCTTTTCGCGACCGTCTTCCTCGTCGTCGTCGTCGCCGGACTGAACCTCGCCGCGACGTCGGCGGTGCTCGCGGCGACCCGCCGGGGCGACGCGGCCGTGCTGACGGTCCTCGGCGCCGCGCCCGGGGTCCTGGCCCGCATCTTCCTCCTCGCCGGCCTGATCCTCGGGGCGGCGGGGACGCTGACGGGCCTCGCCGTCGGAACCGTCGTCGCGGTCGCCCTCGACGTGACGCACGCGATCCCGCTGCCGGCCCAGCTCTTCTCGCTCGCGCACGTCCCCTTCAAGCCCGGCGTGCGCGACCTCCTCGCGGTCGGCGCCTTCTCCCTTCTCTGGTCGTTCCTCTCCTCGATCGTTCCCGCCCGGATGGCCTCGCGCGTCGACGTCACGGAGGCGCTCCGTGCCGGCTGAGCCGATCCTGGCCGTCGATTCGCTCGCCCGTGGGTTCGGGGACGGAGAGGCGCGCCTCGAGCTCTTCTCCGGCCTCTCGCTCTCGATCGGGGCGGGAGAGGCCGTCGCCATCGTGGGCCCGTCGGGCTGCGGCAAGTCGACGCTCCTCCACCTCCTCGCCGGCCTCGACCGCCCCGACGCGGGGCGCGTTCTCGTCGGCGGGCGTGACTGGGAGACCCTCGCGCCCGAGCCGAAGGCGAAGTGGCGCGGGGAGTCCGTGGGCTTCGTCTTCCAGCTCCACCACCTCCTGCCGGAGCTGACGGCGGAGGAGAACGTCGCCCTTCCTCTGCTCCTCGCCGGGGAGCCGGACGCCAGGGCCCGCGCCACGGCGCGGGAGCTCCTGGCCCGGGTCGGGCTGGTGAGGCAGGCCGGAGCCCTCCCCAGGATCCTCTCGGGGGGCGAGCGCCAGCGTGTCGCCATCGCGCGGGCGGTCGTTCGGAGGCCGCGCCTCCTGCTCTGCGACGAGCCCACCGGGAGCCTCGACGCCGCGCACGCGGCCGAGGTCCTCGACCTCCTCCTCGGGGCCGCGCGGGAGCGCGCGGGAGCGCTCCTCCTCGTCACGCACGACCCGAGCGTGGCCGCCCGCTGCGGGACCGTCCTGACCCTCACGCCGCGCGGGCTCCTCACTTCCTGAGGTCGGCCGGGGCTGGCACCCCGTATGCTACGATCCGGAGAGGGTCGAAGTCCGCTCGGGGAGCGGGCTCCGTCGAGGTCGAGCCATGTTCGAAAAATACAACGAGAAAGCCCGCCGCGCCCTCTTCTTCGCGCGGTACGAGGCCTCGAAGCTCGGCTTGAAGGTGATCGAGTCCGCGCACATCCTCCTCGGCATCCTCCGCGAGGGGGAGGACGTCACCCGGGAGATCTTCTCGCGCTTCAACGTGAAGCCGGACGACGTCCGCAAGGAGATCGAGGGGGACCGCGTCTTCGTCGAGCGGGTCTCCTCGTCCCAGGAGCTCCCGCTCTCGGAGGAGTCGAAGAAGATCCTCGCCTACGCCTCCCACGAGGCGGAGTCGATGATGCACCCCTACGTCGGGACCGAGCACCTCCTCATCGGCATCCTGCGCGTCGACCCGTGCGTGGCCTCCCGTCTCCTCTCGGGGCACGGCTTCAACCTCTACGGCGTGCGGGAGGAGGCGATCGCCCTCATCAAGGAGCGCGAGGCCTCGAAGCAGAAGAAGGAGCTCCCGTTCCTCGCCGAGTACGCCCGCGACCTGACGGCTCTCGCCACGCTCGGGACGTTCGACCCGCTCGTCGGCAGGGACAAGGAGGTCGAGCGGATCATCCAGATCCTCTCCCGGCGGACGAAGAACAACCCGATCCTCCTCGGCGAGCCGGGCGTCGGCAAGACGGCCATCGTCGAAGGCCTCGCGCAGCGGATCGTCGAAGGGGCGGTCCCTCTCTTCCTGGCGAACAAGAAAATCCTCGCGATGGACCTGTCCCTCATCGTGGCCGGAACGAAGTACCGGGGGCAGTTCGAGGAGCGGCTGAAGGGGATCCTGAAGGAGCTCAAGGAGAACCAGGACCTCATCATCTTCATCGACGAGATCCACTCCCTCATCGGCGCGGGCTCGGCGGAGGGGTCGCTCGACGCGGCCAACATCCTCAAGCCGGCCCTCTCGCGCGGCGAGATCGCCTGCATCGGGGCGACGACGCTCAAGGAGTACCGCAAGTACATCGAGAAGGACCGCTCGCTCCTCCGGCGCTTCCAGGCGATCACGGTGAACCCGCCCAGCGAGGAGGAGACGCTCGAGATCCTGGAAGGGATCCGCGAGCGCTACGAGAGGTTTCACCGCGTGAAGTACACGCCCGACGCGGTGAAGACGGCCGTCTACCAGTCCAGCAGGTACATCCCCGACCGCTTCTTCCCCGACAAGGCGATCGACCTCCTCGACGAGGCGGGCGCGAAGGTGAAGCTCCGCATGACCGCGGACACCCAGAACCTGAGGCGCCTCGAGAACGAGGTCAAGCAGATCGTCAAGGACATGAAGAAGGCGATCTCCGACAAGGACTTCGAGCGGGCCGTCTCGCTGCGGGAGCGCGAGGTGGAGATCCGCGAGGAG
>CALMDF010000222.1 GCA_937864895.1 uncultured Holophagales bacterium
GGCTCGACAAGCGCTACGGCTTCGAGGCGATCATCGGGGTCTCGGCGGCGATGGAGCGCGTCTTCGACGTCCTCCGGAAGGTCTCGCCGACGAAGATGAACGTCCTGATCACGGGCGAGTCGGGAACGGGCAAGGAGCTCGTCGCCAACGCCCTCCACCACAATTCGCCGCGCCGGCCGCGCGCCTTCGTGGCTCTGAACTGCGGCGCGATTCCGAAGGAGATCATCGAGTCGGAGCTCTTCGGGCACGAGAAGGGGGCCTTCACCGGGGCGCTCGTGAAGCGCATGGGCCGGATCGAGCAGGCCCACGGCGGGACCCTCTTCCTCGACGAGGTCTCCGAGATGCCGCCCGACCTGCAGGTGAAGTTCCTGCGCGTCCTCGAGGAGCGGCGGGTGACGCCCGTGGGCGGAAACGACTCGAAGGAGTCCGACTTCCGCCTCGTCTCCGCCACGAACCGCGACCTCAAGAAGGAGATCGAGGCGGGACGCTTCCGCCAGGACCTCTACTACCGGCTGAAGGGGGTCGTCGTCGACCTGCCCCCTCTGCGGGAGAGGCGCGAGGACGTGCCGCTCCTGGCCGAGCGCTTCCGCGAGGTCTTCGCGAAGGAGCACGACCGGCCCGTCACCGGCTTCACGCCGGCGGCCCTGTCGGTCCTCATGTCATATGCCTGGCCCGGGAACGTCCGCGAGATGAAGAGCGCCATCGAGTGGGCGGTCTTCAGCGCCGCGGGGTCCCGCATCGACGTCGTCGACCTGCCTCCCGACGTGAGGGGCGACGCCGACGGGGAGGGCCCCCACCCGGAGGGAACGGGGGGCTACGCTCCTTCCGCGATCCTCGTCGGCAAGACGATGTCCGAAATCGAGAAGGAAGCCATCCTCACGGCCCTCCAGGCCTCCGGCGGGAACCGCCGCAAGGCGGCCGAGAGACTCGACATCGGCCTCCGGACGCTCCAGCGGAAGCTGAAGGAGTACCGCGGCGAGGCGGGCGGCGACGAGGGCGACGACGAAGCTGACGAGGAAGGGCCGGATTCCTCCGGCTAGAATCCCGCAGACGCAGCCGACCGAGGAGGAGCCGCATGGACATACCGGCGAAGGTCTACATCACCTGCCCGGGCGCGGAGCTGAAGAAGCAGCCCGGAACGCTCATCGCCGTCTCGCCCCACGGCTTCTACGAGGTCTACGTGCAGTTCGGCTCGAACACGCACGCGATGCTCCTCCCGATCGCGGAGACGGCCCTCCTCGACGCGGAGCCGGTCCTGGCGCCCCCGCCGGGCTTCGAGCTGGAGCGGTAGGGGGTCCTAGTTCTCGTCGTTCTCCGGGCCGCGCTCGCGCGGCTCGGGGACGCGGTCGAAGTCCTCGGCGGCGGCGCCCTTCACGAAGAGCTCCGCCGCCTTGAGGACCCGGCGCCGGGCCTGGTCGAGGAAGGTCGCCTGGGAGTCGACGGCGGGCTCGCCCCGCTCCGGGCGGAGACGCTCGAACCTGCCGTCGGGGCCGAGGGCCCTCGCCTGGACGTTGTCGGCCATCATCACGTCGAACGTCTCGGAGAGCTGGCGCCCGAGCTCGGGGTCGACGATCGGGAAGGACGCCTCGACGCGCCGGAAGAAGTTCCGCGGCATCCAGTCGGCCGACGAGGCCCAGACCTCCGGCTCGCCGCCGTTCTCGAAGAGGAAGAAGCGGCTGTGCTCGAGGAACCGGCCGACGATGGAGCGGACCCGGATCGTCTCCGACACTCCCGGGAGGCCGGGGACGAGGCAGCAGACGCCCCGGACGATGAGGTCGACCGCGACCCCGGCCTGCGAGGCCTCGTAGAGGGCCTCGATCGTTCCCCGGTCGACGAGGGCGTTCAGCTTCGCGCGGATGCGGGCCGGCCGCCCCGCCCTCGCGTGACCGGTCTCGCGGGAGATCCACTCGCGCACGGTCCGGTGCATGTCCCGGGGGGCGGTGACGAGCCGGTTGTAGGTCGTCCTCGTCGCGAGGCCGGTGAGCGTGTTGAAGAGGCGCGTGGCGTCCTCGCCGAACTCCGGGCGGCAGGTGAGGAGGCCGAGGTCGGTGTAGACCTTCGCCGTCGTCGGGTTGTAGTTGCCGGTGCCGAGGTGGACGTAGCGGCGGATCTCGTCCTTCTCGCGCCTCACGACGAGGGCGATCTTGGCGTGCGTCTTCAGGCCGACGACGCCGTAGACGACGTGGATGCCGGCGCGCTCGAGCGCCTTGGCCCAGACGATGTTGTTCTCCTCGTCGAAGCGGGCCTTCAGCTCCACGAGGACGGCCACCTGCTTGCCGTTCTCGGCGGCCCGGATCAGGGCCGGGATGACGGGCGAGTCGGAGCTCGTCCGGTAGAGCGTCATCTTGATGGCGAGCGTCTTCGGGTCTTCCGCGGCCTCGTCGATCAGCTCGACGACCGGGCCGAAGGAGTCGTAGGGGTGGTGGAGGAGGATGTCTCCCTGCCTCATCGCCTGGAAGATCGACCCGTCGGGCGAGGCGAGCGACGAGGGGACGGCGGGGTTGAACGGGGCGTCCTTCAGGTCGCGGCGGTCGAGCTTCACGAGGGACATCAGGTCGGACGTGCCGAGCATCCCGGCGATCTCGTAGATGTCGGAGTCCGTCACCTCGAGCTGCTTCATGAGGAGCTTGCGCATCCGCTTCGGCGTCTGCGGCGTCACCTCGACCCTCACGACGGCCCCGAAGCGGCGGCGACGGACCTCCTGCTCGATCGTGGCGAGGAGGTCGGAGGCCTCGTCCTCCTGGATCTCGATGTCGGCATCGCGCGTGATCCGGAAGAGGTACGAGCTCAGGATCTCGAGCCCCGGGAAGAGCTCGTCGAGATTCGCCTGGACGAGGGTCTCGAGGAGAAGGAACTCGGCCCGGGCGGCCTTGACCTTCTTCTTGCCCTCGACGATCGCGCGAAGCGAGAGGAGCCTCGGGACGGAAGGGGGCATCTTCACGCGCGCGAACTTCACCTCGCCGTTCTCCGGGTTCCGCGTCTCGATGGCGAGGTTCAGAGAGAGGTTGGAAAGGAAGGGGAACGGGTGTCCCGGGTCGACCACGAGGGGCGTGAGGACGGGCAGGACGTTTCGCCGGAAGTAGCTCCGGGCCGCTTCCTTCCTCTCCTCGTCGAGGTCCGACCACGAGAGCAGGGAGATCCCGGCCGCGGCGAGGCGCGGGAGGAGGTCCTCGTGCAGGCAGGCCGTCTGCTCGGCCTCCATCGCCTGGACGCCCTTCCTGACGAGCATGAGCTGCTCGCGCGGGGTGAGCCCGTCGTCCGACCGCTCGGCGAGGTCGACCGAGAGCTGGTCGCGCAGGCCCGAGACGCGGATCATGAAGAACTCGTCGAGGTTGCTCTCCGAGATGCAGAGGAACTTCAGCCGCTCGAGGAGAGGCCAGCGCTCGTCGCGCGCCTCCTCGAGGACCCGCTGGTTGAAATCGAGCCAGGAGAGCTCCCGGTTCAGGAGAGGCATTCGCGGCCCCGCGGCCGGGGCCTCCTCCTGCAAGGCGGCGCCTTCCTCCGCGGACGGCGAGGGCGGAGGGTCGTCCGTGTCCGCGGAAGGGCCGAGGAGGTTCAGGTCCGCCTCGACGAGGAGGTCCGGGTTTCGTTTTCGGCGCGGGCGCTGCTCGTGGCGAATCAAGCCGTCTGCTCCTTCCGGTCTCAGGCCGGCGACCCGAGCGCCTCGCTGAGGGCGCCCGCCAGCTCGGCGGCGATCGACTCGACCATTCTCCGCTCCGTCCCCTCGACCATGACCCGGGCGAGCCGCTCGGTTCCGGAGTAGCGGAGGAGGATTCGACCGTTTCCGGCGATCCTCGTCTCGGCGTCCCTGACGAGGGGCGAGAAGCCCGGGATCTCGTCGAACGGGACCCGGTCCCGGACCTTCACGTTCAGGAGGACCTGCGGGGCCCGCACGAGGCGCGGGCCGGCGGCGAGCGGAACGCCGGTCGCGGCCGTGGCGGCGGCGACGTGGAGGCCGGTGAGGGTCCCGTCCCCGGTCGTCGTGAGGTCGGCGCGGATGAGGTGCCCCGACTGCTCTCCGCCCAGGACGGCCCCGCAGCGGTTCATCTCCTCGACGACGTAACGGTCGCCGACCCCGGCCCTCACGAGCCGGATGCCCCGGGAGGAGAGGGCCTCCTCGAGCCCCCAGTTCGACATGACGGTCCCGACGACGGCGGAGGGCTTCCGGCCCTCGCGCTCGAGCTCGAGGGCCCAGAGGAGGAGGACGTCGTCGCCGTCGAGGATCCGTCCCTCGCCGTCGGCGAGCATCGCCCGGTCGGCGTCGCCGTCGAGGGCGAGGCCGAGATCGGCCCCTGAAGCCACGACGGCCTTCGCCATCGCCTCGGGGTGAAGCGCGCCGCAGCCCTCGTTGATGTTCCGCCCGTCCGGGGAGACCGCGAGCTCTACGACCTCGGCCCCGGCCCGCCGGAACGCCTCGGGGGCGACCCGGAAGGCGGCGCCGTTGGCGCAGTCGAGGACGACCTTCAGGCCGTCGAGGCGCGTGGGGAGGGTCTCGACGAGATGGGTCTCGTAGAGGTCCGCGAGGGAGGGGTCCTCGGCCGTCTCGACGGGGTCCCTCGCCCCGGCCGTGCCGATTCGCCTCCCGATGTCGGCCTCCACGGAGTCCGGGAGCTTCTTCCCCTCGCGGGAGAAGATCTTGATGCCGTTGTCGGGCCAGGGGTTGTGCGAGGCGGAGACGGAGATGCCGGCGTCGGCGCCGAGGGCCCTGACGAGGTGGGCGACCGCGGGAGTCGGGACGACGCCGGCGAAACGGACCCGGGCGCCCGCCCCCCGAAGGCCTCCCGCGAGCGCGGAAACGAGGACGGGCGAGGAGACGCGGGTGTCGCAGCCGATGACGACCGTGATGGGGCCCGTCCGGCCGCCGTCGCGCAGGGAGGCGGCGAGGGCGGCCCCGATGCGGGACACGGTGGCGGGGTCGAGCGGGTACTCCCCGGCCTTCCCGCGGATCCCGTCTGTGCCGAAAAGGGAACGCATGATCCGCGGAGTTTACGTAACCGGCGCGAGAAGGGCTTTTCGGAGCGTCCCGGAGGGATCAGGGGAAGCCCGGGTGGCGATCCGGAAAACCCTTCCTGAGGACCCTCACGAACCGGACGGTCTCCTCCACGTCGTGGACCCGGAGGAGAAGGGGGTTTCTGTCCCGGAGCTTCTCCTCCGCGACGGCGCAGGCGGCGAGCGACTCCGGGAGACGGTCGGAAGGGGGCCGGCCCGAAAGGGTACCGAGAAAGGCCTTCCGGGAGGCGCCGAGGACGATCGGGACCCCGTCCGGCCCGAGGGACGCGAGGCCCGCGAGGAGGGCGAAGTTCTGCTCGGGGGTCTTCCCGAACCCCAGCCCCGGGTCGAGGAGGATCCGGTCCGGGCGGATCCCGGCAACGAGTCCGCGCCTGCGGGCGCGGGCGAGGTCCTCGGCGACGTCGGCGACGACGTCGGGTCCGAAACGGGAGACCTCGAACGTCGTCGAGGGGACCCCCCTCATGTGGTTCAGGACGATCGCCGCGCCCCTCTCCGCGACGAGGTCGAGGAGATCGTCGGGAGGGTCGAGGCCGGTCACGAGGTTCACGACGTCGGCCCCGGCGTCGAGAGCCCGCCGGGCGATCTCCGTCCTTCTCGTGTCGACGGATATCGGGACCGAGGCGTTCCCGGCACGGATTCCCGAGATGACGGGAACGACGCGCGCGATCTCCTCCGCGGGAGAGACCTCCGGTGCACCTTCGCCGTAAGCCACGCCCCGCGGGCGCGTCGATTCGCCCCCGACGTCGACGATCGCCGCTCCCGCGTCGGCGAACCGGAGGCCGGCCGCGACGGCATCCGCGGTCGTCGCGTGGGCGCCGCCGTCCGAGAAGGAGTCGGGCGTGACGTTCAGGATCGCCATCACCGAGGCGACCGGTCCGAACCGGAGCTCGCGGCTCCCGAGGTGGAGGACGAGGCTCGTCATGGGGCGGCCTGGCCCGAGTCTAGGACGTTCGGGAAGACCGTGGGAGGCCTGCGAGGCGCGCCCTCGCGTCCCGCGCCTGTCTCTCGAGGCCCCCGCGCGTCGCCGCCGCGGGGAGGAAGCGGCCGAAGGCCCGCGCCGCCCGCCCCTTCCGCCCCGAGGCCTCGAGACAGAGCCCCTCGAGGTAGAGGGCTTCGGCCTCCGACGGATCGTGTCTCCGGAGGGCGGCGAGAGCGGCGAGGGCGGCCTCGAGCGGGGCGTGCCCGAACCGGGCCGCACAGGCCGCCGCGGCGCGCGCGTAGGCGAGGACGGCCGGGGCGTGGAGCGGGGCCCCGGCGAGGGCGCGAGAGGCGTCCGCCAGGGCCGCCGGGAGGCCCCGCTCGCGCAGGTACATCCGCCGGCAGGCGGGGCAGCGGGAGGCCCGGGCGTCCAGCTTCAGTCCGAGCGTCTCGGTCCAGCGTTTCTGCTCGCGGGCGGAGAGGACGAAGGCCACGCCGCAGCCGCGGCAGAGCTTCCCGACGTCGACGTAGAAACGCTTCGGGGCGCGGAAGGAGAAGGGCTGTCGGGAGAGGTCGCCCCGGAGCGCCCCCGGCGGGACGGGCGGGACCGCCGGGGCTCTCCTCGACCCCGCCCGCGCCGGGACGCCACCGAGCGGGGCCTCCATCCGGCGCGGGAAACGACGCGGCCCGCTCCCTTCGTGGAGCGGGCCGCGGTGGGTGGCCGGGTTCGGGGGCGTTTTCAGACCGGGGCCGGAACCAGGCCGGACGGCGCCGGTCCGGGGCCTACGTCCTTCTGTTCGGCGGCGGGGACCGTCGGGTCGCCCGGAGGGGCCGCCTCGGCTTTCGCCTTCGTCGTGTGCGGGACCTTCCTGCCGGAGGCGCGCTCGATCAGCGCGTAGACCTCGTCGCCGTCGAGCGACTCCTTCTCGAGGAGCTCGGCGGCGATGGCGTCGAGGGCGGGCCGGTTCTCGAGGATGATCTGCTTGCCGCGCTGGTAGGCCGTCGTGACGATCCGGTTCACCTCGGCGTCGATCTTCCGCGCCGTGTCCTCGGAGTAGTCGGGCCTGCGGGCGAAGTCGCGGCCGAGGAAGACCTCGCCCTCCTCGTGGCCGAAGGTCATCGGGCCGAGGTCGCTC
>CALMDF010000223.1 GCA_937864895.1 uncultured Holophagales bacterium
ACGTCGCGCCGCTCGAAGAGGGCCGCGGTGGCGGCGATCCGGAGCTTGTCGATCTCCTCGTTTATCTGGGTTTCCTTCTCGATGAACGTGTCCGACTGGGGGACGTACGCCTCGGGCTGGTAGTAGTCGTAGTAGGAGACGAAGTACTCGACCCGGTTCTTCGGGAAGAACCGCTTGAACTCCTGGTAGAGCTGCGCGGCGAGGGTCTTGTTGTGCGAGAGGACGAGCGTGGGCCGGTCGAGCGCCTCGACGACCTTGGCCATCGTGAAGGTCTTCCCGGATCCGGTGACGCCGAGGAGGACCTGGTGCTCCTTCCCCTCGCGGAAGCCCCGGACGAGCGCCTCGATGGCCCCGGGCTGGTCTCCCTGCGGGGTCAGGTCGGAGACGACCTCGAACCGGGTCACGGCCTCGTCATGGACCGGAGCTGCTCCGTGAGGCCTCGAAGCTCCTCCGGGCCGACGCTGCCGTCCTTCAGCGCCTCGAGGATCTTCTTCTGGAGGGCCTGGATCTCCTCCGGCCTCGCCTTCCCGGCCTTGGCCGTCTCCACGAAGCCGGCGTACTCCTTCCGGAACGCCTCCTTCTCCGCCGCCGGCACCTCGGGGGCGATCGCGGCGACGACCTGCGCCTCGGTGGCCCCGAGGAGCGTCTCCATCAGCTGGGGCGCCTTCCGGAGGAAGAGGACCATGCCGATGATGGCGACGACGGAAAGACCGGCGCAGCCGACGAGGCCCCACTTCATGCACCCGCGGGATTCGGCGTCCTTCGCCCCGGAAGGCCCGATCGGCTCGCTGCCGGGGGCGATGGGGGACGGGTCGGAGCTGCTCATCCTGTTCCTCCTCGCGGTGCCGTCTCCGGCCGGGGCGCCCCCCGTCCGCGTGTGAGAATACCCCCGTGATCGGACGCCGCGCCGCCGCGATCCTCGTCCTTCTCCTCCCGGTCCTCCTCGCGGCGGGGCTCGGGGTCGGCGCCGGGTGGGCGGCCTCGCAGCTCATCCGCGTCCCGAAGGTCGAGCAGCTCGCGAGCTACCGCCCCGACATCGTCACCGAGATCCGGGGCGCCGACGGCTCGATCGTCGCCCGGTTCGCGATCGAACGGCGGTTCCTCATCGACCGCTCGCAGATCCCCGAGGTCCTCGTGAAGGCGCTCCTCGCGGCCGAGGACGCGCGTTTCTACGACCACGGCGGCGTCGACCTGATCCGGATCGCGGGCGCCGCCGCGAAAGACCTGGCCACGCGCCGCCTCGCGCAGGGAGCCTCGACGATCACCCAGCAGCTCGCGAGGTCCGTCTTCCTCACGCCCGAGAAGTCCTTCGCCCGGAAGATCAACGAGGTCTTCCTCACGGTGGAGATCGAGAAGCGCTTCTCGAAGGACCAGATCCTCACCATGTACCTGAACCAGGTCTACTTCGGCCACGGCAACTACGGCGTGGAGGCGGCGTCGACCTGGCTCTTCAACCACCCCGCGAAGGAGCTGACGCTGCCCGAGGCCGCGCTCCTGGCCGGGCTCATCCAGCGTCCCGAAGCCTACTCTCCCATCCGGAACCCCTCGGCCGCGAAGGCGCGGCGGGACCTCGTCCTCCGCCGGATGCAGGAGGAGCGCTACATCGACGCGGAGACCGCGGCCGCCGCGAAGGAGTCGCCGCTCGCTCTCTCCCGCTCGGCGCGCGAGGCGACGATCGGCCCCTACTTCTGCGAGGAGGTCCGGCAGTACCTCGAGAAGAGCTACGGCGACCGCGGCCTCTACCGGCAGGGCCTGCGCGTCGACTCGACGCTCGACCCGCGCCTCCAGGCCTGGGCGGAGGAGGAGCTTCGCCGCGGCCTCCGCCGGCACGAGAGGCGTTTCGGCTTCCGCAGGCCCCGCAACCTCGTCGACGAGGGGATCGACCCCGAGAAGTACCGCGACCCGGCGTGGGAGGAGTCGTCGGCGGCAAGGGACGCTCACGCCGAACCCGCCGTCGTCCTCTCGGCATCCCGGACGGGGGCCGAGCTGCGCGCCGGGGACCGGCGGTTCGCGCTCGGCGCCAGGGCCTTCCGCTTCACGCGCGCCGAGACGCCGGCGAAGGCCGTGCGGCGCGGAGACCTCGTCCTCGTCGAGCGCCTCGTCGACGAGAACGGGAAGGAGGAGACGGTCGTCTCCCAGGAACCGCTCGTGGAGGGAGCCGTCGTCGTCCTCGAGGACGGGACCGGCGCCGTCCGCGCGCTCGTCGGCGGCTACGACTTCTCGCGGTCGAAGTTCAACCGGGCGGTGCAGGCCCTCCGGCAGGTCGGCTCGGCGTTCAAGCCCGTCGTCTACCTGACCGCCGTCGAGGAGGGCTTCACGCCGGCCGACACCGTCCTCGACTCGCCGATCTCGATCACGATCGACCCGAGGCAGTCTCCCTGGCAGCCCCAGAACTACACCCGGAAGTACGGCGGCATCCTCACCTACCAGTACGCGCTCGAGAACTCCATCAACGTCCCGGCCGTCCGCGTCGACCTCCTCGTCGGAACGAGGAAGGTGATCGAGACCGCCCGCCGTCTCGGCGTCCGCCAGAACCTCCTCGCCTACCCCTCCCTCGCGCTCGGGTCGTTCGAGGTGACCCCGATGGAGATGACGGCGGCCTACTCGGTCTTCGGGAACCAGGGGCTCCTCTTCTCCCCCCGGCTCGTCGAGAGGGTGAGGGACGCCGAGGGCGTGCTCCTGGAGGAGAATCCGCCCGACCCGAGAGACGCTGCCGCGCCGGCGCCGTCCTACGTCCTCCTGAAGATGCTCGAAGGGGTGACGGAACGGGGCACCGCCGTCCGGGCGAGGTCCCTCGGCCTCAGGATCGCCGGGAAGACCGGCACGACGAACGACCACACGGACGCCTGGTTCATCGGGATCACCCCGAAGTACACGATCGGAGTCTGGGTCGGGCACGACGCCAAGAAGCCTCTCGGCCCGAAGTCGACCGGCGGTGACACCGCCCTGCCGATCTGGATGGGGCTCGTCTCGCGCATGAAGGACGCCGGGATCGTGAAGCCGGCCGACGACTTCGAGGTCCCGCAGGGCGTCGTCTTCGTGCCGTTCGACCTTGCGACGGGCTACCGCGCGACCCCCTCGTGCTCGAAGGTCGTTCTCGGGGCCTTCGCGAACGGAACGCAGCCGACCGAGCTCTGCGGCGACCGGCCTCACTCCGTTTCGACGCTCCCCCACTACCTTCAGAAGGCGGTCTACGCCCCGAAGCGCGGGGAGCCGAGCGGGGCCGACGTGAAGGTCGACGACGCCCCGCGGCCAGAGAGAGGGGTGAGGCCGCCGCCGATGCCGCGCACCCCGGGCGATGCGGGCCCGCCGGGCTGAGCCGGGAGCGCGACAGGCCCCCGGACGCACGAAAGCCCCGCCGGGGCGGGGCCTTCGAGTCTCCCGCGGAGCCGGGGCGGTTTACGCCGCGACGACTTCGACGTTGAGCGTCGTGATGACCTCGCGGTGCAGGCGAACGTGGACGACGTGGCTCCCGAGGCGCTTGATCGGCTCCTCGAGCTCGATCCGGCGGCGATCGATCTTGATGCCCTTCGCGTCGAGCGCCTCGGCCAGGTCGGCGGAGGTGACGGAGCCGTAGAGGGCCCCCTGCTCGCCCGCCTTCTTGCGAACGGTGACGGTCAGGCCGTCGAACGCTTTCGCGACGGTCGAAGCCTGGTCCTTCTCCTTCGCCTGGGCTACGTCGTAGCGCTTCCTCTCCTGCTCGAGCCGCTTCATGTTTCCCGGCGTGGCGGGATAGGCGAGCTCCTTGGGGAGGAGGAAGTTGCGGGCGGAGCCGGCGGCCACCGAGACGACCTCGCCACGATTACCGAGGCCGCGTACCTCGTCAGTCAGGATCACTTTCACGTCGGACATGTTCCGCTTACTCCCTTCTTCCCGATCCGCCGCCGCTCTCGTCCTTCCGGGAAAGCCTTCCCCGAAAGTCGAGGAACTCGTCGAGGAGCCCGCCGATGGCCACGAGGACCGGTATCGGCATCTGGACGGCGAGAACGTACACCGGCGCTCGGATCAGGAGGCCGACACGCCCCCTGTCGAGCAGAGCGCGGATTATCGCCATCCCCCGCAGGAAAAACAAGGCGCCCAGGGGGATGAGCACGGTGACGGCCGCCCGGGCCGCGATTCCCCCGCCCAGGGCGGCGAGCGCCCCGGCGGGAACGAAGACCGCGGCGACGGCCAGGGGCGTCCGGAAGGTCGCGAAGGACCCCGGGTGCAGAGAGGCCTCGTCGAGGCCCGCCCGCCGGCCGAAGGCGTAGACGAGGAGCGCCCCGTGGATGACGCAGCCCGCGAGGACGAGACCAGGCAGCTGCCAGGCGACGAGTTCCCTCATCCGGTCGAACGCGGCCCCCGTCGCCGCCAGGGTCTCTTCGGCCCAGCCCGCGCTCCGGTAGAACTCGATCAGCTCGGGTCGCAGGGCGTCGAGACGGAGGGCGAGGAGAGCCCCCGGGTCGGCGCCCTCAGCGAGGGTCAGCGCGAGGAGCACTCCGAGCCCGCCGATCCCCGCGAGGGCCGCCGAGAGCCAGGCCAGCTCCTCGCGGCGCCGGCCGGGCGTGGCGCCCGCGACGAGGCCCAGGGCCGGGAGGGCCACGAAGGCGAGAGCGCAGGTGGCGGCGAGGATCGCCCCCGTCCCGCCGCCCAGGAGGCCGAACGCGGTCGCGAAGGGGAGGACGGCTGCCGCGAGGGGGAAGGCGGCCGCGGGGCTCCGCATCTCCCTTCCCGCCCGGGCGACGCGGGCCGCCGCGGCGGGAAGGAGGTACGGGGCCAGAGGGGGCAGGACCGCGGCGAGCGCCGCAGAGAGCCCCGCCAGGGGCGGGGCCAGAAACGGCGCGCCCCTCCGGCGCGGAGCCGGAGGGGCGGAGCCGGACGGAGGTTCGCTAGTCGGCGACGTACGGAAGGAAGGCCAGGTAGCGCGCGCGCTTGATGGCGACGGCGAGCTTGCGCTGGTAGAAGGCCGAGGTCCCGCTGATGCGGCGCGGGAGGATCTTGGCGCGCTCGGGGATGAAGCTCTGGAGGAGCTTCACGTCCTTGAAGTCGATGTAGCCGATCTTCTCGACGGTGAACTTGCAGACGCGCTTCCTGCGGACGAAGAACTTCTTCTTCGCGGGGCGGCGGGCGGCGGGACCGGACGGAGCAGCCATCTTCTTCCTCTTCTCGATCAGCTCTCGGGCTGAACCGGCGCCTCGGGGGCGGCGGTTTCGGGGGCCGGCGCGGGGGCGACGACGGCTTCGGGGGCCGGGGCCGGGGCGACGGCAGGCTCGGGGACCATCACGGCCTCGGGCGAGGCCGGGACGGCACGCGCCGGACGCGCCTTGACGCGACGGGCGATCTTCTGTCCGTGGCGCATCTCCTCGTCGACGCGGACGGTGAGGTGCCTCAGGATGGCGTCGGACAGCTTCATCTTCCGCTGCAGCTCGGCGACCGCCTTGGAGCCGGCCCGGAAGAGGAAGTTGTGGTAGAC
>CALMDF010000224.1 GCA_937864895.1 uncultured Holophagales bacterium
GGCACGGTCGAGGAGGCGATGCGTCGCACCCTCGCGCGCGTGGCGCCGGCCGAGCTCGAGGCCGCCGCCCGGGTCCTCTCGGCGATCTCCGCCGAGCTGGAGGCCTCCGGGGCGCGAGGATCGTCGAGATCCGCCCGACGAGGAGGACACGCCGGAGGCCGGTGAGCGCCTCGGTTTCCCCGGGGCGCGTGAAGGGCGTCACCGCGGAGGGCGAGCGGCGGCGGCACGGGCGGGAAGGGCGGACGCACGAAGCGGGCGGCTCGTGCCGCCCGCCTCGTCGTAGGGGGGGAGGGGTGCGCCGTCGGGAGAAGGGTCAGTTGCCGCCGCCGCCGCCGTTCCCGCCTCCGTTGCCGTTTCCTCCGTTGTTCCCGTTGCCGCCGCCGTTCCCCGGCCCGGTGCCGTCACAGGCACCGTTGGGGCCCGTGCCGGCTCCTTTGCCCGGTCCCGCGCCGTCGCACGGTCCGGCGGGGAACCCCTCGACCGGGAGCCCCGCTGCGTCGTAGACGACGCTCCGCTCGTGGGGCGTCGAGACGATCTCCTCGTAACTGGCGGCGTCGAGAAACTGCGGCTCGTAGACCTCGCCGGCGGCGGCGAGCAGCGCCACGAACGAGCGGAGGTGGTTGCGCGAGCCCTTCGCGAGGTTCTGCATCAGGGTGTCGACGTCGACGTTGTCGGCGTCCTCGAGGAGCTTCTCGACGTCGGCGATGTCCAGGTCCTCGATCGTCGCGCCGACGGCGAAGGCGTCGAGGAGGCTGAGCCTCCCTTTCTCGACGAGGCCCGCGTAGAGCGCCTGGAGGCGAGCGTCCGAGAAGACGCCCGGGGCGAGGCTCTGCGCGGGGTCGGCCAGCTCGTAGCGCTCGAGGAGGAACAGGACGGCGTCCATGTGCCGCTGCTCGGCGGCGGCGATGTTCGTGAAGACGCGGTGACCCCAGGTCGCGGCCATCGCGACGTAGACGTCGCGGGCGAGCTTCTCCTCCTCGCGGGTGAAGAGGAGCCCTTCCTTCTCGACGCCCGAGAGCGGCTCCACGGGGAGCGTCGCGAGCCAGGAGGTGAGGCCGTCGCAGGGCGGGTCGGAAGGCTTGCCGCCGTTCCCAGCCGCGAGGGGCGGGGCGACGAGCAGGGTGGCGAGCAGGAGGAGGGCGGGGAATGCGTGACGTTTCATGGTCGTGCTCCTTGCGGACCCCAGGGTCCGTTCGATTCGAGGACGGGTCAGAGGAGGTTGCGTGCCCGGGGAAGGAGAGGCAGGGACGCGAGGGCGATCAGCCCCGGCCGCCGCGCCCGCCGCCGGAGCCGCCGCGAGACGACCCGGAGCTTCCCTTCGGGCCGGTGCCGTCGCAGGCGCCGCCCGCGGAGCCCCTTCCGCCCACCTTGCCGTAGCCGGTGCCGTCCTTCGGGCCGGTGCCGGCGTTGCCCGCGCCGTTCCCGGGGCCGGCGCCCTTCCCCTTGCCCGCGGCCTGGCCGGCCTGCGGCGTCTCTCCCCTGTAGGGCGAGCCGTAGCCGGTGCCGTCCTTCGGAGCGGCGGGGGCGCCGGTGCCGTCGCCGGGGCCGAGCTGGCGGGTCGGCCCCGCCTGCGTGCCGGTCGCCGTGCCGTTTCCGTTGCCCGGTCCCTGCTGGGCATCGGCGGCAAGGGCCAGCGTTCCGGCGAGGAAGAGGGCGCCCGCGAGGAGGATCGAGGTCTTCTTCGTGCTGTTCATCTTCGTGTCTCCTTTCGAATCTGCCGGGCTGCCCTCGTCGGCTCCCGGGTCACCTTTCCCATTCCAATTCGCGTGCCAGGGAAGGGCTGATCGCGCGGAAACAGCGAAAACCCGCACGGAATGCGGAAAGAGCCGGTTCCGAGGCGGGGAGTGGTGCCATGCGGCGCCTGCAGCGCCTGCAGTCCGGGGAAAAAGGATGCAGCCCGGCCGGGTCAGCCGGACCCGGCGTCGTCCGCTTCCGGGTCGGCGGCGCCCCAGGCCTTCAGCTTCCGGGAAAGCGTCTTGCGTTCGATGCCGAGGATCCTCGCGGCCGCCGACCGGTTTCCGCCCGTGGCGGAGAGGACGGCGAGGATGTGCCGCCGCTCGACCTCCTCGAGGCTGGGCAGGGAATCGGCGGCGGCCGGCGCGGGGAGGGCGGCTGCCGCGGGGGCGGGCGCCGGCTCCGGCGCGGGGTGCGCGGCCCGCCCGAGGGAAGCGAGGAGGCGTTCCGCGGCGGGGACGTCCGTGAGGGCCCCGGTGTCTATCAGGAGGCGCCGCACCGCCTGTTCGAGCTCGCGGACGTTCCCGGGCCAGGAGTGGGCCGCGAAGAGGGCGAGGACGCCGGGCGAGGCGGGGGAGCTCTCGGCGAGGCCGAGCTCGGCCACCGCCCGGGCCCTGAAGTGGTCGACGAGAAAGGGGAGGTCCGAGAGCCTCTCGCGCAGGGGCGGCAGGCGCACCTCGTAACCGGCGAGGCGGTAGTAGAGGTCCTGGCGGAACGCCCCGGTGGCCGAGAGCGCGGCGAGGTCGCGGTGCGTCGCGGCGACGATGCGCACGTCGACGGGCTCGCCCCGCTCGCCGCCGACCGGGCGGACGGTCTTCTCCTGGAGGAAGCGGAGGAGCTTCGTCTGGAAGGCCGTGGAGACGTCGCCGATCTCGTCCAGGAAGACGGTGCCGTGCTGCGCCTCGCGCAGCGCACCGCGCCGGTCGCGATCGGCGCCGGTGAACGCGCCGCGGACGTGCCCGAACAGCTCGCTCTCGAGGAGCGTGTCGGGGATGGCGCCGCAGTGGACGGCGACGAAGGGGCCGTCGGGGTGCGCGCCGAAGGAGTGGAGGGCGCGGGCGACGAGCTCCTTGCCCGTTCCCGTCTCTCCGAGGACGAGGACCGTGACCGGGAGGCGCGCGACGCGCGCCACCGCGTTGTAGACCTCGACCATCGCGGGGTGCGACCCGACGATGAGGCTTCGCGGCCCTTCCGGGTCGACGGGCGGGCCCCCTTCCGCCCGCGGCGAGAGGGCCGACGCGATCCGGGCGACGAGGTGCGCGACGTCGAAGGGCTTGGCGACGTAGTCGGCCGCCCCGAGCCGCGCGGCGACCGTCGCGGTCTCGACGGACCCGCGCGCCGTCATGAGAACGACCTTCGGCGGGCGGGCCCCCTCCCTGAGCCGCGAGAGGAGCGAGAGGCCGTCTTCGCCGGGCATGTAGATGTCGGAGAGGACGAGGTCGACGGGCCCACGCGAGAGGACGGCGACGGCCTCCCGGACGCTCGCGGCGCGCCGTACGTCGTACCCCGCCTTCTCGAGGGCGAGGGCCGCCGTCTCGCGGATCGCGGCGTCGTCGTCAACGACGAGGATCGCTGGCACTGTCCTTCTCCTCCGCGCGGGACGCGCGGCCCAGGGCCGGAAGGGCCACCTCGAAAACGCTTCCCGTTCCTTCCCCGCTGCGCACCGAAACGTGTCCGCGGTGCCAAGTTACCACCTCGTGGACGAGGGAGAGGCCGAGGCCGAGCCCCTCGGCGCCGCCGGCCCCGCTGCCGCGGACGAAACGCGCGAAGACCTTCTCGCGCTCGGCCTCGGGAATGCCGGGCCCGTCGTCGGAGACGGCGAGGAGGGCCTCGCCCGCGCGAAGCGCGGCGGTGACCCGCACGATCGAGGTCGGCGGCGAGAACTTCAGCGCGTTCCCGACGAGGTTGTCGACGACGCGGGCGAGGAGCCCCTCGTCCCCGAGGACCACGACCCCCCCGGCCGCCTCGGCCCGGACCCGGCCCGGCGTCCCGGCGCCGATCGCCCCGGCGCGGCGCGTCGCGAGCGCGCCGAGGTCCACGGGGCGGGCCGTGCCGTCGAAGTCCGCGAGGCGCATCCGCTCCACCGCGTTCAGCGACTCGATCATCCCGCCCAGCCGCTCCGTCTCCTCGCCGACCATCGCGACGACGCGCGCGCGCTCCTCGGGCGAGAGCTCGAAGCCGGAGAGGAGCTGCGTCAGGCCCCGGACCGCGGTGAGGGGCGTCTTCATCTCGTGGACGACGACGCGCCTCGCCTCGCGCTCCTCGGATCTCGCCGCGGCGGCGCGGGCCGCCTCCCTCTCTCCGCGACGGGCGGCGCGCGCCGCCGTCGCCAGGAGGACGAGGAACGTCGAGACCGTGAGAGAGGCGAGGGGCACCTCCAGCCCGGCGCCGAGGGCGGCCGCGCCGGAGGCGGGCGGCAGGAGCAGCGCCGCGGCGAGAAGAATTCCGCGGCGCCGTCCACGGGCCCGGCCCGCGAGGAGGGCCGCCCCTGCG
>CALMDF010000225.1 GCA_937864895.1 uncultured Holophagales bacterium
GCGTCGTCGCCTCCCCCCTTTCGCCGTTCAGGCGTCCGCGCGATCAGCGGCCCTCGATCGGGACGTAGTCACGCCGGGCGGGTCCGAGGAAGACCTGCCGCGGGCGGGCGATCTTCTGGTCGGGGTCGTTGACCATCTCGTGCCACTGCGCGAGCCAGCCGGCGGTCCGGCCGATCGCGAAGAGGACGGTGAAGTACGCGGGCGGGAAGCCCATCGCCTCGTAGATGAGGCCCGAGTAGAAGTCGACGTTCGGGTAGAGCTTCCTCTTCACGAAGTACTCGTCCTGGAGGGCGATCCGCTCGAGCTCGACGGCGATCGTCAGGAGCGGGTTCTTCCCCGTGACCTCGAAGACCTGGTCCGCGAGGCCCTTGATGACCTTGGCTCGCGGGTCGTAGTTCTTGTAGACCCGGTGCCCGAAGCCCATGAGCTTCTTCTCGCCCTGTCCCTCCTTGACCTCCTTCACGAAGGCCGGGACGTTCTTGATGTCGCCGATCTCGCGGAGCATCGTGAGGACGGCCTCGTTCGCGCCGCCGTGGAGCGGACCGTAGAGGGCGGAGATGGCGCCGGAGATGCAGGAGTAGGGGTCGGTCTGCGCGGAGCCGATCGCCCGCATCGCGTTCGTCGAGCAGTTCTGCTCGTGGTCGGCGTGGAGGATGAAGAGGACGTCGAGCGCGCGCTCGAGGACCGGGTTCACCTTGTACTTCGGCTCGGACATCTTCCGGAGCATCGAGAGGAAGTTGCCGACGTAGGAGAGCTCGTTGTCGGGGTAGACGTAGGGGAAGCCGATCGAGTGCCGGTAGGCGAACGCGGCCATCGTCGGCATCTTCGCGAGGAGGCGGATCGTGTGGTGGGCGCGCTTGCGCTGGTCGCCGATGAGCTTCGCCTCGGGGTAGAAGGTCGAGAGCGCGCCGACGGTCGACTGGAGCATCCCCATCGGGTGGGCGTCGTGCCGGAACCCCTCCATGAACTTCTTGACGTTCTCGTGGAGGTAGGTGTGCATCGACACGTGCGACGAGAACTCGGACAGCTCCTTCTCGGTCGGGAGCTCGCCGTTCCAGAGGAGCCAGGCCACCTCGAGGAAGCTCGACTTCTCGGCGAGCTGCTCGATCGGGTAGCCGCGGTACTCGAGGATCCCCTTGTCCCCGTCGATGAACGTGATCTGCGACTTGCACGACGCCGTGTTCAGGAACGCGGGGTCGTAGGTCATCAGGCCGAAGTCCTCGGGGTTCACCTTGATCTTCCGGAGATCCATCGCCCGGATCGTGTCGTTTTCGACCGGCACCACGTACTCCTTGCCGGTCCTGTTGTCCCGAATCGTCAGGGTGTTCTCGCTCATCCTTTTCCCCTTCCTTGGCCCGCAGGATTGGACTGGCAATTCTAGCCCCACGGAGGCCAGTATCGGAGTCCCGGAAAGGACGGACCCGGTCTTTCCGGCACGGGCGGGAAAGGCGGGGCGCTTGCATAGAATCCCGCCGCGGGCGCCATGCCCCGAACGGAGACCCCGAATGAACCTCCGACGCTTCCTCGCCGAGGCGGGGACCCTCACCGCCCTCTCGATCGCCTGCGCGCTCGTCTCCAACGCCTTCGCCGGCCGGGAGAGAAAGCTGTCGATCCCGGGGGACTACCCGAACGCGACGAAGGTGACCGCGAGAGCGGAGATCCCGGCCCCCTTGACCGTCGAGGCCCCGGCGGCAGACCCGGTGGCGCCCCCGCCGGGGGGCCCGGCGGCCCCCGCCGCCACTCCGCTCCCGGGCGGCCCGTCGTCGCCGGCGGCGAAGGACCCGGTGGCGAGGCCCGTCGCGCCGCCCGCCGGACCGGCCCC
>CALMDF010000226.1 GCA_937864895.1 uncultured Holophagales bacterium
CGAGAGCGTCGCGGCCACGCTCGCCCTCGCCGGCTTCGTCGACGCCGCCCTCGCGATCGCCTTCCTTCTCGCGCGCCGATTCCGCCCCTTCGCCAAGTGGTCCCATCGCGCGACCCGGGCGCTCCCGCCACCCGGGCCGCTTCTCCACGGGCTCCTCGCCGGGCTCGTCGCCGCCCCCTCTTCCCGCGCCGCCGACGTCGTCGAGGAGGTCGCCGCCCTCCTCGTCGGCGAGCTGCGCTCGCAGGGGCTCACCGAGGCCCGGGGCGACTTCCTCGTCGACCACGCCCGGAAGGTTGCCGGACGCGTCGGCGATCCCCTCCTCCGGCGGATGGCGGGGGCCTGAACACCGCGCGTCACAGCCAGCGGCGCACCCGCTTCCTGTAGCTCGCGTACTCCTCCCCGAAGAGCTCCGCGAGGCGCCGCTCCTCCTCGCGGATGACGAGCCTGTCGAGCACGATCGCGAGGACGCCGCCGAGGATCACGTACCACCCCGAATCGAGGAGAAGCCCGAACGCGGCCAGGGTCGCGACGAGCGCGACGTAGAGCGGATTCCGCGAGAGCCGGAACGGCCCCGTCACGACGAGCCTCGAAGCGGTTCCGAACGGCACGACGGTGGTCTTCTTCACCTGGAAGAGGACGATGCCCCACCCCGCGAACCCCGCCGCGAGGCCGAAGAGGACGATAGCGGTCCCGACCTGCCAATCGAAGGAGGTCCAGCCCAGGGGGAGCGGCTTCCACCGCTCGAGCGCCCACCCGCCCGCCAGGTGCCCGAAGAACCACACCGCGGGCGGGACCCGCCACGGAAACCTGGAGCGTCCGGGATCGCTCATTCGGAGCCCCCTCCCGTCCCGCCGGGGATCGCCTGCCGGCCGGTGCCAGCTACGCCTTCTGCCAGACCTCGATGGACTCGATGAGGCCCTCGTCGCCGAGGAACGACACGCGGTCGCCCACCTTCCTTCCCAGGAGGCCCTTCGAGGCATCGGCGAGGTAGGAATAGACGTCCAGCTCGGGCCTCGAATCCCACGGCCCGAGCAAGGTCACGGCGCGGGTGCCGCCGAGGAGGCGGAGCGTGACGCGCGTCCCGGGCCTCACCTCGGTGACGTCGACGGTGGCGGGGTCGAGGACGCGGGCCTTGCGGAGCTCCTCCTGCAGGCGGGCCACCCGGACGCCGAGGTCCTGCTGGCGCTGCTTGCGGGCCTGGTACTCGAAGTTCTCCGAGAGGTCGCCCTCGGCCCGCGCGAGCGCGAGGCCCTTCGTGTTCTCGGGGATGTCGACCTCGACGAGCCTCTCCAGCTCCTTTTTCTTCCCCTCGAGCGCCTCCTCGGTGACGAAGAAGTTCTCCTCGCCCCCCTTGCGGAGATCGGGAAAGCGCATCTCGGCGGCCGAGAAGAGGGCGGCCCGGCGGTGCGGCTCGAGGTCGTTGTGCCGGTCGAGGGCCTGGAGGAACTGCTGCGCGTCCTCGAGGGTGGCCTGTTTCACGAGCCACGCCGCCGCGATCCCGGTCCGGTCGAAGAGCTCGCGCAGCTTCGCGCGACCGCCACCGAGATCCTCCCAGGAGGCGGCGTCGAGCAGGCGGCTCAGGACGGTCGGCGTCAGGCGCGCCCGGAAGGACTCGTCCTGGGCCGCCCGGAGGCCGAACCAGAGGAACGCCTTCGGGCCGCTTCGGGGAGACTTCAGGAGCTTCTCGAGGGTCGCCTCGCGGGTCGAAGGGTCCACCTCGGCGAGACGCTTGTCGATGAGGTCGAGCGTCCGGGCGTCCTCCTCGCGGAAGAACCACTCCGCGACGAGGCGCGGCCCGTCGGCCGGGCGGGAGGCGAGGAGGCCCTCGATGAAGCGTTCCCTCGAGAGGCGGTCCTCGATGCGGGCGAGCATCGGCAGCGGCGCCTCGGGGACGAGATCCTCTGGCGCGAAGCCCAGGGCGACCCCCTCGGTCCTTTCCACCGCGACCGCGATCTCGTAGGCGAGCGGGCCGTTCGTCGACCGGAGCGCACGCGCGTCGTCGGCGAGACGGGCCGCCATCCGCTCGGCGAGCGCCGGGTCCCGCCTGGCGTTCTTGCGGAAGAAGTCGAGGCGCGCCTCCGCGGAGTGCGCTTTCTCGAACTTCGCGAGGATCGCGGCGTCCGCGGCCTGGGTCGTGTGGGTCCACTCGACCGTCGCGTTCTTGCCCGCGCCGTGGAGGACGACGTGCGGGCTCTTGCGGGCGGCCGTCCACCACGAAGTCCAGCGCTCCTCGGGGACGAGGCCCGACACGGCCTCCTTCACGTCCGCGAGCGGCAGGGGCCGGCCGAAGGAGTCGAGGAGGCGCCGAAGCCCTTCGGAGGGGTTCGAGAGGACGAGGGCCGAGAGGGACTCGCGTGCCGTGAGCTTCTCGTTCAGGAAGTGCCCTTCCGGGAGAGGCGACAGGCTCTTGGCCGCCACCCCGATCGGGATCGAGACCCCGGCCGACTTCTCGAAGTCGACCCGGACGGCGTCCAGCGCAAAGTTCATCTCGATGACCTTCCCGGCGCCGCGCCCGGCCATGAAGAAGCAGCGCCCCACCTCGAAGGGGAGCCACTTCTCGGCCCGCTCGACGCGGGCGAGGCCGTCTACCGGTTCCTTCGCCTCGCGGAAGCGGAACCTGCCGAGGAGGGTCGTCAGGGAGGGCGAGTCGGGGTAGGCCCCCCGGATCGCCTCCTCGAAGAGCTTGTGGAACCCGTCGGTCGAAGAGGGGGTCGCCCCGGCGCGGACGGCCTCTTTCAGGAGGACCCACCGGAGGCGGGCCGCCTCGGGCGAGGTTCCGGGCCCCCGGAGCGTCGCGTCCGCGAGGGTCGCCAGGCCCTGGAGGCGGCCTTTCTGGCCCGAGGCGCGCGCCAGGCCGCGGAAGGCGGCGGAGATCAGGTCGCCGTTGATCTCGGCGTCGAGGAGGGCGTCCTTGACTGCGTTCTCGACGACGTCGAATTTCTTCTCGGACAGGAGCGACGAGAGCTCGGGTAGATTCATAGTCGGGGCGGGAGTGTACCCGCCCCGGCGCCGATCGGTGTTTCGAGGCCTCAGCGGCCGAGGAGTCCGGCCTGGAGATCCTCGGAGGGGGGCTTCGGGCCGAGCCAGAGCGAGAAGAGCGTCTCGGCGAACTCCTTCCCCTCGATCGTGGCGACGTCCTTGCCGTCCCGGTTGACGACGGTTCCCGTCCCGGGGACGTAGGCGTACGTCGTCACCGACCCTTCCTTCACGTCGACGATCGTGGCGTAGAGCTTGTCGAGGTTCGCCTTCTGCGACCCGACCTTCCCGGGGGCGTTCGCCGTGAAGCCCTCCTGGAACGTCTCGACGAGCTTGCCCTTGTCGACGCTCCTCAGGAAGTGCATCTTCAGCGCCTTCGGCGCGTCCACCGCGAGGATCGCGGCGGCGTCCTTCGAGGGCGCCTCGACGTAGAGGCCAGCGACGTAGACCTTGAAGACGGCCTTCTTCCGTAGGCCGATCCCGTTCAGCTTCAGAGCCTTGCCGGCCACGGTCATCGTGTCGGGCATCGTCACCCCCGCGAGCTCCTTCGCCGCGGCCGGGACGGCCGCGAGGCAAAGGGCGAAGGCGACGGACAGGGCGAGAGCTCGCCTGGAGACGTTCATGGTTGTCCTCCTCGGCCGCAGAGAATACTGCGTTGGCGCGGCGCCGGCGGGCGCCCCGCTGAGGGAGGGGGTCCCGAAACTCCCGGGGTCCGCCGCCCTACTGGTCCCGGAAGCCTTCGCCGCCGCGGGGGAGGCCCGAGCCCGGCCCGGAGCCGGCGGTCGCGAGGAACGACGCGAGGTCCAGCGGCCACTCGGAGAGCGGGGCCGCGAGGGCCCGGTCGAGCGCGGGCAGCGGGTACCCTTCTCTCGCCTTCCCGAGCGCGAGGCGGGCGGTCTCCTCGTCGCCCCGGTCCCGGGCCGCCAGCGCGACCACGAGAGCCACGGGGGGCAGGGCCCGGCGCCGGTCCGGGAGAGAGCCGATGAACGAGGAGAGCGTCTCCGGCCGCCCCATGAGGCGATAGGTCTCGGCGAGGAGGGCGTTCGGGTACGCGCCGGGCCGGATGCGCCTCAGCTTCTCCGCCAGGGCGAGGGCCCTTTCCAGGTCCCTCGTCTGCTGCGACTTGAGGACCTGGAAAGCGAGGGCCGGGTCGTAGCAGGCGAATCGGCGGGATAGCCTTCGGCCCGAGACCAGCGACCGCCCAAGGAAGCCGACGCTGAAGGCCGGCGCCACGTCGTCGAGGTTCACCTCCGGGAAAGGCGTCACGACGAGCGTCATGTCCGGGCGGGCCGAAAGCCAGGGCGGGTTCTCGAGGGCCCGCGCGGCCGCTGCCGGACTCGCGGCCAGGCGCACTGAGAAGAGCCACGGGTAGAGGACGAAGTCGGACGCCGAGGGAACGGTCGGAAGAAGGTATCGGCCCATCACGGCCGGCGATCCGTCGGCCGCTCGCACGACGAAAGCCTCCGGGAACGTCCCCGCCGTCTCTCGATCGACGGGGACCTGGCGCACGACGGACGTGTACTTGTAGGCGAACGCGGGGTTCTGCAGCAGGGGGAGAAAATTCAGCGCCGCCGACAGCGCGACGAACGCGGCGCTCCTTCGGGCGCTCCATCTCACCAGCGCTCCCGCAGCAAGCGCCCCGAGGGGCGCCAGCCCCGGAACGAGGAGGCGCGGCCCCCAGCCCGAGACTCCGTCCCAGGACCACCAGGCAGAGGCCATCAGGAGGAGCGAGACGAACGGGAGGAGGGCCCCGGCGACCGTCAGGAGCTCCGCGGCCCGGTTCGGGCCGGCGGCGCCGTCGGGCGGCGTCGGCCTCATCCGTCGGAACGCCTCGACCCCCGCGAGGACGACCGCGGGAAAGAAGAGGACGAGCCCCTTGTTCGGGCCCGCGATCAGGCGCACGAAGCCGTCCAGGATGGGGTGGGAGAACCCCTCTCCTCCGTATCCGCGACCGGGACCGCCGAACCTCGAGAACTCGAAGAAGGCCCA
>CALMDF010000227.1 GCA_937864895.1 uncultured Holophagales bacterium
AGCCCCCGCGCGAGGTCCGCGAGGAGGTCGTCCACGTCCTCGAGGCCGACGGAGAGGCGGACCATCCCTTCCGTGATGCCGCGGGCGGCGCGCTCTTCGGGAGGGACGCTGCCGTGGGACATGGACGCGGGGTGGCCCGCGAGGCTCTCGACCCCGCCGAGGGATTCGGCGAGGGTGAAGAGACGGAGGCGTTCGAGGAAGCGCTTCGCGGCGTCGAAGGAGCCGAGGTCGAAGGAGAGCATGCCGCCGAAGCCGGACATCTGCCGCGAGGCGAGGGCGTGCTGCGGGTGAGTGGGAAGGCCGGGGTAGTGGACCGCCTTCACGGCCGGGTGGACGGCGAGGAAGGCGGCGACGGCGCGCCCGTTCGCGTCGTGGGCCCGCATCCTCACGGCGAGCGTCTTGATCCCCCGCATGACGAGGAACGCCTCGAAGGGCGAGGGGATCGCCCCGGCCGCGTTCTGGACGAAGCCGACCTTCGCGCCGTCCTCGGCGGTCGCCGAGACGACCGCGCCGCCAATGGAGTCGGAGTGGCCGTTCAGGTACTTCGTCGTCGAGTGGACGACGGCGTCGGCGCCGAGGGCGAGGGGGCGCTGGAAGAAGGGGGTCGCGAAGGTGTTGTCGACGACGAGGCGGACCTTCTCGCCGGCGCGGGCGGAGGCTTCGCGCGCGAGGCCGGCGAGGGCCTCGAGGTCGGAGAGCTCCATCGTCGGGTTCGCCGGGGTCTCGACGAAGAGCATCCGCGTCGCGGGGACGACCGCCGCGCGGACGGCGTCGAGGTCGGTCGTGTCGACCCAGGTGAAGGCGACGCCGAAGTTCGCGAGGACCTTCGTGAAGTAGCGCCACGTCCCGCCGTAGCTGCCGCGGCTGACGACGACGTGGTCGCCGGCCGAAAGGTGCGCCGTGGCGAGCGAGGCGGTGGCGGCCTGGCCCGAGGCGAAGGCGTGGGCGGCGGCGCCCCCCTCCAGGGCGGCGAGGAGCGACTCGAGCGCGAGCCGGGTCGGGTTCTTCGAACGCGCGTACTCGAACCCGCCCCGGGGCGAACCGAGGGCGTCCTGGGCGTAGGTGGAGGTCTGGAAGATGGGAACGGTGACGGCCCCGGTGGCCGGCTCGGCCTCCTGCCCCGCGTGGATGCAGAGGGTGTCGAACCCGGTGACTTTCTCGTCGCTCATCCCTTCGCCTCCCGCGCGAGTGTCCGCCCGCCGGCCGGGCGGCGTCGAGGGGCCGATCGGGCAGCGGGGAACAAAAAGCGGGGGCGGGCATGAAGCCCGCCCCCGCGATAAAGCCCGTGTTTTTACCGAACTACCGGACGCTTAGCGGCCCATGCCGGTGCGGCGATCGCGGTAGCAATCGCGGCAGTAGACCGGCTTGCCGTTGGTGGGGTTGAACGGAACCTGGGTCGCCTTGCCGCACGCGTCGCAGGTGACGCTGAACAGCTGGCGGGAGCCGCCGTCGCCCATGCCGGAGTTCTTGCGCTTGTCGCGGCAGATCTTGCAGCGCTTGGGCTCGTTGGAGAAGCCCTTCTGAGCGTAGAACTCCTGCTCGTTGGCCGTGAAGATGAAGGGAGCGCCGCAGTCGATGCAGGGGATGGACTTGTCGGTATACATGCCTTTTATTAACTCCGTGGTCTCCTGGTCTCAGGAGATCGAACACACGTGGGACGGGACCCTGTGGCGCACACCATCAGAGCCCGCGTACGAGGGACGCGGGGAACTGTTTACCGGCTCCGGGACTTCAGGAGGCTGCGGTGGGGTCGTTTCCCCTACGGGACCCCGGAAACTGGGAATGGACTGAACCCTCCTCAAACGCGAGAAATCCTGGAGCCGATCGAGGGTTCCTGGGGTAGGACCAAGGAAGACCACGGGCTTTTTGGAACTCTAATCCCCCCTCGCGAGGGAATTCAAGCACAAAGTGACTAACCGCCACAGGTCTCCGGGTCTCAGGCGACCCCCGCCGGGAGGGTGTGGGGGGCCTCGGAGGCCTTCAGCTCGGAGATCCGGTTCCGCGCGTCCACGAAGACGAGCTTAGGCCGGTGGAAGGGGGCCTCCTCGGGGCTCATCTCACAGTAGGCAGCGAGGATGACGAGGTCTCCCGGGCCGGCGAGGTGGGCCGCGGCGCCGTTGATCTCGATCGCTCCCGAGCCCTCTTCCCCCTCGATGGCGTAGGTTGCGAGCCGGCTCCCACGGGTCACGTTGTAAATTTCAACACGTTCGTACGGGAGGATCCCGGCGGCCGAGAGGAGCGTCCGGTCGATCGTCACCGACCCCTCGTAGTCGAGGTGGGCGCGGGTGACGGTGGCGCGGTGGATCTTGGCCTTGAGCATCGTGAGCTTCATGGTTCACCCCCCGAAGACGAGGTTGTCGATGAGACGGGTCCGGCCGAGCTTCACGGCCGCGGCGAGGAGGACGGGACGGTCGATCGTCTCGACGGGCCGCATCGTGACGGCGTCGACGAGGTCGACGGCGTCGAGGACGAGGCGCGGCTCCGTCTCGATGGCGAGCCGGAAGACCTTCAGGACCTTTGCGGCCTTCCTCTCGCCGAGCTCGTGGACGAGCTGGGCGGCGAGGAGGGCCCGGAAGAGGGCGGGAGCAGCCTTCCGCTCCTCCGGAGTCAGGTAGGCGTTGCGCGACGACAGCGCGAGTCCGTCGCTCTCGCGGACCGTCGGGACCACCCGGATCTCGACCGGGAGCCCGAGGTCGGCGGCGAGCCGCATCACGACGGCGCACTGCTGGGCGTCCTTCTGGCCGAAGACGGCGACGTCGGGGAGGACGAGGCCGAGGAGGCGGGCGACGACGGTCGCGACGCCGTCGAAGTGGCCCGGGCGGCGCGCCCCTTCCATCCCCTCGGAGACGCCGGCGACGTGGACGGTCGTGGCGAATCCGGGCGGGTACATCTCCGCGACGGGCGGCGCGAAGAGGAGGTCGGCCCCCGCCTCGCGCAGCTTCTCGGCGTCGGCCTCGAGGTCGCGCGGGTACCGCTCGAAGTCCTCCCCCGGCCCGAACTGCTTCGGGTTCACGAAGAGGGAGACGACGACCTTGCCCGCCGCGCGGCGCGCCTGGTCGACGAGGGCGAGGTGCCCCGCGTGGAGCGCCCCCATCGTCGGCACGAGGGCGATCCGCTGGCCCTTCTCGCGCCAGGCCGAAACGGCGTTCCTGAGGTCGGCCGCCGTGGAAACCGTCTTCACCGGTGCTCCGACCCGGCGGCGTAGAGGGCGACGGGCGCCGCCGCGTCCGCCTCGACGGAGAACGACTCGGCCTCGGACGGAAAAGCCCCGGCCCGCACGTCGGCGACGTACTCGGCCGCGGCCTTCTGGACGAGCGCCCCGAGGTCCGCGTAGCGGCGGACGAAGCGGGGCGTCCTGGCGCCCGGGGCGCCGAGGCCGACGAGGTCGTGGAAGACGAGGATCTGCCCGTCGCACCCGGCCCCGGCGCCGATGCCGATCGTCGGGACCGGGATCGCCTCGGTGATCCGCGCGGCGACCTCGGCGGGGACGCACTCGAGGACGAGGGCGAAGATGCCGGCGTCGACGAGCTTCTTCGCCTCGTCGAGGAGCCGGCGGGCCTCGGTGGCGCGGCGGCCCTGGACCTTGAACCCGCCGAGGGCGTTCACCGACTGCGGCGTCAGGCCGAGGTGCCCCATGACCGGGATCTCGGCCGAGAGGATCGCCCGGATCATCGGGAGGCGCTGGACTCCCCCCTCGAGCTTCACGGCGCGGCAGCCCCCCTCGACGACGAAGCGGGCCGCGTTGCGCACGGCCTCCTCGGGCGTCGTGTGGTACGTGAGGTAGGGCAGGTCGCCGACGACGAGCGCCCGCTTCGCCGCCCCCGACACGGCCTTCGCGTGGCCGACCATCCTCTCGAGCGAGGCGCCGAGCGTGTCGGGCGCGCCGTAGACGACCATCTCGATCGAGTCGCCGACGAGGAGGACGTCGATGCCCGCCGCGTCGAGGAGCGCGGCCGTCGGGGCGTCGTAGGCGGTGAGGGCGGCGATCTTCCGGCGCCCCTTGAGGGCGCCGAGGCCCGGGGCGGTCAGCCGCTGGGCCCTCGGCACGGGGGGCTTTTCCTGCGTCTCGGGGCTCGAGGCTCCCGGCGCTCTTCCGTTCGACATGGCAACCTCCCGCACGGGAGGCAGCGAGCGGGGCAGGAGCCCGCGCGTGCGGCAAACGGGAGAGCCTTTCTCTCGGCGGGGGTCGGCCGTCCCTTCCGGGATCGTCCGCTTCGCCGGGTCCGGCCCTGCTCGCGCCTTCCGTGTCCGCCGTCGCGGTCCCTAGCGGGATCCGCGCGGCACGTAGAACTGGGTTCCGCGGAACGGCCGGGTGATCTGGCGGATCAGGTCCTCCAGATCCTCCTTCCGTTTCACGAAGTCTATCTGGTTCGTGTCCACGACGAGAAGCGGGGTCTCCCGGTAGTGGTGGAAGAAGTAGTTGTAGGCCTCGGTGAGCTGCTTGAGGTAATCGCCCGTGATCCCCTTCTCGAAGGAGCGGGCCCGGAGCTTGATGCGGGCGAGGCAGGTCTCGACGCTCGCCGTCAGGTGGATGACGAGGTCGGGCTTCGGGAGCGACTCGGAGAGCGGCCCCCAGACCTTCTCGTAGACCCGCATCTCCTCGTCGCTCAGCGTCAGGTTCGCGAAGATCTTGTCCTTGGCGAACATGTAGTCGGCGATGACGAGCTCCTTGAAGAGGTCCATCTGCGCGATCTCCTGCTGCTGCCCGAAGCGGGAGAGCAGGAAGAAGATCTGCGTCTGGAACGCGGCGCCCTTGCGCCCCTCGTAGAACTCGGGGAGGAACGGGTTCTTGACGTCCTCGAGGACCTGCGTGCCGGAAAAGCGCTTCGCGAGGAGCCCGGCGAGCGAAGTCTTCCCGACGCCGATCGGTCCTTCGATCGCGATGTGCCTGAGAGGAAACTTCTCGGCGCTGGGAGCCCCCACGGAGCCGAGAGGTTACCGCAGGAGGACGTCGGCCGCGCCGAG
>CALMDF010000228.1 GCA_937864895.1 uncultured Holophagales bacterium
ACCCCGAGAGCCAGCTCGAGCCGAGGACCGCGAGAGCGGCGACCTCCGTCGTCGCGTCGATCTCGCCCGCGAGGGCGAGGAGGGCGAACGCCACGACGACGAGGAGGGCGGCGGCGGCGAGGAGGAGCGGTCCGGTGACGCCCGCTCCGGAGCGCATGAGCTCGGCGCTCACTCCCGCGACGAGGCCGAGGAGGAGGAAGGTGCGCACGCCGGCGAAGCGCCGGATGCCTCCGGCTGCCCGCGCGGACCACTCCCGCTCCACGCCGACCGCGAGGCCGCCGAGCGCGGCCACGAGGATCCGGGGGAGCTCTTCGAACGGGAGGGAAGCCGGCACGCGATCCTCGACCTCGGGGACGAGTCTAGCGGTTTCGCCCCGGGGGGAGACGGCCGGATCGGGCGGGAAGACGGGAACGCGCGGGGCGGAAGGGTCCGCCTCGAACGGCGGGCGCCGAGCAGGCAAATCGGTCAGTCTAGACCTTTGCGCGAAGTTCCCGAAGCCGGACTCCGCGGGGCCTGAAGAGCCCTGAGACGGCGTCGCGTGCTACCGTTTTCCACGTGATTTCCCCCGGGAAAGAACGTCGAGAGCGGCCCCCGACGGGCCGCTTTTTTCGTCCTCGGGGGGGAGGAGAAAGATGACACCGGAACCCGCGAAAGGAGCGCCCACGCCGAAAGACAACCGGTGGCGCCTCGTCGAGGCGACCATGCGGCGGCACGGGCACAAGTCTCACGCCCTCATCGAGGCGCTGCACAGCGCCCAGGAGGCTTACGGATTCCTCGAGGACGAAGTCCTTCGGATGGTGGCGACCGAGCTGCGCATCCCCCTCTCGAAGGTGTACGGCGTGGCGACCTTCTACAACTTCTTCACGCTCAAGCCGCAGGGCCGCCACACCTGCGTCGTCTGCACCGGGACGGCCTGCTACATCAAGGGGGCCGACCAGATCATGAACGTCCTGGAGAAGGCGTTCGACCTGAAGTCCGGAATGACCTCGCCCGACGGCGAGGTCTCCGTCCTCACGGCGCGCTGCATCGGCTCCTGCGGTCTCGCCCCCGCCGCGGTACTGGACGGCGAGGTGGCCGCGAAGCTGACGCCGGCGCAGATCGTGGCGAAGGTCGAGAGGTGGATGGCCCATGATCAGCATTGAAGACCTCTCCCAGATCTCCCAGGCCGAAAAGGAAGCGAAGGACGCCGTCCCGAACCAGATCAACGTCTGCGTCGCGGCGAGCTGCCTCTCTCTCCAGAGCGACAAGGTCATGGAGGAGCTCGAGAAAGCGGTCGAGGCGAAGGGGAAGAAGGACTGCTGCAAGGTCCGCGGGGTCGGCTGCATGGGACTCTGCGCGGCGGGCCCCCTCGTCGCCCTCGAGAAGGAGCGAATCCTCTACCAGGGCGTGAAGCCCGAGGACGCCCCGGAGATCGTCGACGCGCTCGGCGCCGGGCCCGTCGCCCGGATCCAGGGCGACCTCGAGGCCCCCTTCTTCGCGCGCCAGCAGAAGATCGTCCTGGAGAACTGCGGCCGGATCGACCCGGAACGGATCGAGGAGTACGTCGCCGTCGACGGCTACCTCGCTCTCATCGACACGCTGACCGCGATGACGCCGATCGGCGTCGTCCAGCAGGTCACCCGCTCGGGCCTCCGCGGCCGCGGCGGGGCGGGCTACCCGACGGGCCTGAAGTGGGCGACCGTCTCGAAGGCCCAGGGGACGAGGAAGTACGTCGTCTGCAACGGAGACGAGGGCGACCCCGGCGCCTTCATGGACCGGGCGGTCCTCGAGAGCGACCCGCACCGGATTCTCGAGGGGATGGCCCTGGCCGGCTACGCCGTCGGCGCCCAGCAGGGTTTCGTCTACGTGAGGGCCGAGTACCCGCTCGCAATCAAGCGCCTGAAGCTCGCGATCAGGCAGGCCGAGAAGCTCGGCGTCCTCGGGTCGAACATCGGCGGCACGACCTTCAGCTTCAGCGTGGACATCCGGCTCGGCGCGGGCGCCTTCGTCTGCGGCGAGGAGACGGCGCTCATCGCCTCGGTGGAGGGCGGCCGCGGCACGCCGCGTCCCCGGCCCCCGTACCCGGCCGAGTCGGGTCTCTGGGGCTACCCGACGCTCATCAACAACGTCGAGACTCTCGCGAACATCCCGGCGATCCTCCGCAACGGGCCCGAGTGGTTCGCGAAGATCGGCACGCCGAAGAGCCGCGGGACGAAGGTCTTCGCCCTCGCGGGCGCGATCGCGAACACGGGGCTCATCGAGGTCCCGATGGGAATGCCGCTTCGCGAGATCATCTTCGAGATCGGCGGCGGCGCCCCCGACGGCAAGGCGTTCAAGGCCGTGCAGACGGGCGGCCCCTCGGGCGGCTGCATCCCGGAGTCGGGCCTCGACCAGCCGTGCGACTACGAGTCGCTCGCGAAGCTCGGGTCGATCATGGGCTCGGGCGGGATGATCGTGATGGACGAGACGTCCTCGATGGTCGACGTCGCGAAGTTCTTCATGGAGTTCTGCATGGACGAGTCGTGCGGCAAGTGCGTCCCGTGCCGGGTCGGCACGGCGCAGATGCACGAGCTCCTCCGGCAGATCTCGTCGGGCGAGGCGACCTCGCGCGAGCTCGCGCTCCTCGAGAACCTCTGCGACGTCGTGAAGGCGACGAGCCTCTGTGGCCTCGGGCAGAGCGCCCCGAACCCGGTCCTCTCGACCCTCCACTACTTCCGCCACGAGTACGAGGCGAAGATCGCGGCCGGGGAGGCCGCCGCCGCGGGCCACGCGGCGGCCCATGCGTCACCGGCGGGAGGTGCCGCGTGAGCGCCCGTCCGCCCGCCAAGTCCGCGGCCCCGGTGGCCTCGAGCAAGGTCAAGACCCTGACGATCGACGACCGGCTCGTCTCCGCCCGCGAGGACGAGTCGATCCTCGACGCGGCCCGCCAGAACGGGATCCAGATCCCGACGCTCTGCAACCTCGACGGTCTCACGCCGGTCGGCGCCTGCCGCCTCTGTGTCGTCGAGGTGAAGGGCTCGAACAAGCTCTTCGCGTCCTGCGTGACGATGGTCGCCGAAGGGATGGACGTCGTCACCGACTCGGAACGACTCCAGCGCTACCGGAAGACGATCGTCGAGCTCCTCTTCTCGGAGAGGAACCACGTCTGCGCCGTCTGCGTCTCGAACGGCCACTGCGAGCTCCAGAACCTCGCGCAGGCCCTCGGCGTGACGCACCTGACGGTGCCGTACCGGCACCCGAAGCTCCCGGTGGACGCCTCCCACGAACGCTTCGTGAACGACCACAACCGCTGCGTCCTCTGCCAGCGCTGCGTCCGCGTCTGCGGCGAGGTGGAGGGGGCGCACACCTGGGACATCAACGGGCGCGGCATCGGAGCCCGCGTCATCACCGACCTGAACCAGCCGTGGGGCTCCTCCGAGACGTGCACCGGGTGCGGCAAGTGCGTCCAGGTCTGCCCGACCGGCGCGCTCACGGAGAAGGGAAAGTCGGTCCGCGAGATGGCCAAGCAGTCCCGCTTCCTGCCTTACCTGACGATGATGAGGGAGGACCGGCATGAGTAAGGTCAGGCTCGCCACCGTGTGGCTCGACGGCTGCTCCGGCTGCCACATGTCCTTCCTCGACATGGACGAGCGGATCCTCGAGATCGCCTCCCGCGTCGAGGTCGTCTACAGCCCGCTCGTCGACCCGAAGGAGTTCCCGGCGGACGTCGACGTGACGATCGTCGAGGGGGGCGTCTCCAGCGAGGAGGACCTCCACAAGATCCGGATGGTGAGGAGCCGGACGAAGCTCCTCGTCGCTCTCGGCGACTGCGCGGTCACGAGCAACGTCCCCGGCATGCGGAACACCTACAAGGTGGAGGAGGTCCTGAAGCGGGCGTACTTCGAGAACGCCGACCTGAAGCAGCAGGTGCCGTCCGAGGTCATCCCGAGGCTCCTCCCGCGGGCTCTCCCGGTGCACGAGATCGTCCCGGTGGACGTCTTCCTGCCCGGATGCCCGCCGCCGGCCGACGTCATCTTCGGGGCGCTCGTCTCCCTCCTCGACGGGACGACGCCCGACCTCTCCGCCACGCGGTTCGGACGGTAGGACACGCTATGGGAAAGACGATCACGATCGACCCCGTCACCCGGATCGAAGGGCACTCGAAGATCACGCTGAAGCTCGACGACGCCGGGCACGTCTCCGACGCCCGCTTCCACGTCACCCAGTTCCGCGGCTTCGAGAAGTTCTGCGAAGGGCGCCCGTTCTACGAGATGCCGTCTCTCATGGCTCGCATCTGCGGGATCTGCCCCGTCAGCCACCTCGTGGCCTCGGCGAAGGCGTGCGACGCCATCCTCGCCGTCCGGATTCCCGAGACGGCCGCGATGCTCAGGCAGGTCATCAACCTGGCGCAGATGATCCAGTCGCACGCGCTCAGCTTCTTCTACCTCTCTTCGCCGGACCTCCTTCTCGGTTTCGACTCCGATCCGGCGAAGCGGAACATCTTCGGCGTCCTGGAGAAGAACCCCCAGGACGCCCGCGACGGCGTCCGCCTCCGCCGGTTCGGGCAGCAGGTGATCGAGACCCTCGCCGACAAGCGGATCCACCCCGCGTGGCTCGTGCCGGGTGGCGTGGACCAGCCGCTGACCGCCGACAAGCGGGACCTGATCCTCTCCTGGCTCCCGGAGTGCTTCGAGATCGTCACGAGGACCCTCGAGAGGACCAAGCGGTCGCTCGAGGGCTTCCGCGAGGAGATCCGCACCTTCGCGAACTTCCCGAGCCTCTTCATGGGGCTGACGACCGCCGAGGACAAGCTGGAGATGACGGACGGCGTCCTCAGGATCGTCGACGCGAACGGCAAGGTCGTCGTCGACAACGCCGACCCCTCCACCTCCCGTGAGCTGATCGGCGAGGCGGTGGAGCCCGACTCGTACCTCAAGAGCCCCTACTTCAAGCCGGCCGGCTACCCCGGGGGGATGCTCCGGGTCGGGCCGCTGGCGCGCATGAACGT
>CALMDF010000229.1 GCA_937864895.1 uncultured Holophagales bacterium
TCCCGGAGGGAGCTCTTCGGCTTCTTCCGGCGCCCCTTCGACGGGGGCCGTCGAAGCTGACGGTGCCCCCGGTCGCCGGAAGGTAAACTGCGCGGCCGGGCGGCCCGAGCGGCTGCCCCGCCGGGAGGAATCACCGAATGAACATCTGCATGGTCGGGACGGGATACGTGGGCCTCGTGACGGGCGCCTGCCTCGCCGACTTCGGGATGGACGTCACCTGCATCGACAAGGACGAGGCGAAGATCGCGCTCCTGAAGAGGGGCGTCTCGCCGATCTACGAGCCGGGCCTCGAGGAGCTCATCCACAAGAACGCCCACGCGAAGAGGCTCCGCTTCTCGCTCGACATCCAGGAGGCGGTCGAGCGGGCGCTCGTCATCTTCATCGCCGTCGGCACCCCGCCGCGCGAGGACGGCTCTCCCGACCTCTCGTTCATCTTCCAGGTCGCCGAGTCGATCTCGGAGCACATGAACGGCTACAAGGTCGTCGTCACGAAGTCCACCGTCCCGACCGGGACCGGCGCGCAGATCGAGGAGATCCTGAAGAAGAACCCGGGCGGCCACAAGTTCTCGGTCGTCTCGAACCCCGAGTTCCTCCGGGAGGGCTCGGCCATCGAGGACTTCATGCGCCCCGACCGGGTGGTCATCGGCTCGCGCGACCCCGAGGCGATCGCCATCGTCAAGGACGTCTACTCGCCCCTCCTCGTGGCGGGCGTTCCCTTCGTCGTGTCCGACGTCGAATCCGCCGAGCTCATCAAGTACGCCTCGAACGGCTTCCTCGCGCTCAAGATCTCGTTCATCAACGAGATCGCCGCGATGTGCGAGCGGATGGGGGCCGACGTGAAGGACGTGGCCCGCGGGATGGGGCTCGACAAGCGCATCTCCCCGCACTTCCTCCTCCCCGGGCCCGGCTTCGGCGGCTCCTGCTTCCCGAAGGACGCCTCCGGCGTCGTCGACGTGGCGAGGAAGCACGGCTACACCTTCGACATCATGGAGGCCGTCCTCAGGGTCAACGCCGCGGTCAAGGCCCGGATGATCGACAAGGTCGAGGCCGTCTGCGGCGAGCTCGCCGGCAAGCGCGTCGCGGTCCTCGGCCTGGCCTTCAAGCCCGAGACGGACGACATCCGCGACAGCTCGGCGCTGAAGCTGATCCAGGACCTGAAGGCCCGGGGCGCCGCCGTCTCGGCCTACGACCCGGCCGCGATGGACAACACCCGCGCCGTCCTCCCCGACGTCCACTACGCCGAGGACGTCTACGAGTGCGCGGCCGGGGCCGACGCCCTCGTCCTCGTCACCGACTGGAACCAGTTCCGGAAGCTGGACCTCGCGAGGCTCGAGGCCACGATGAAGGGGAAGCGCTTCGTCGACCTCCGAAACCTCTACGAGCCGCGGGAGATGAAGCGGCTCGGCTGGGAATACGCCGGCATCGGGCGGGCCTGAGCCCGCCCTCCTCCGGTCGGCCGACGCCTCCCTCGCCGGGGGGCGTCGCTACTTCCGGCGGTAGACGAGGAGCCGGTTCTCCACCTCGTTGGCGAGCTTGATGGCGTAGCTCCTCGTCATCGTGCCGCCCGAGGGGGAGACCTCGGTCACGACCGTCTGGGTGGCGACGAACACGCTCCCGGGCTGCTGCATCGCGACGACCTGCTCGAACTTCGTCCCGCGCACGAGCCACTTCGCGACGACGGTCGCCTGCTGGCCACCGAGATCCTGCGGACGCTTCGTGCCGTCCAGGGTGAGGACCATCGGCGTCCCGAGGGCCTTCTCCCCGACCAGGCGGACCATCGTCAGCTGGTTGCCGCGGATGGCTATCTTCAGGTCGACGCCCTTCTGCGCCTCCGGGACGTTCTGCGACGCTTTCAGGTCGAGCGTCCACGTCCCCTGAAGCGAGGTCTCCTGCGCCGCGAGCGGGCCGGCCGCGGCGAGCAGAGCGAACAGGGGACCAACGAGGAACCGGAGCGAGATCAACCTCATGCCGTCCTCCGGAGCCCCGGCGAGGGGGCCCCCCTCCGAACGGCCTATTGTGCCCCGGAAGCGCGGGAGGCGGGCCGGAATCGGTCCCGTAGAATGCCGGGTTGATGCGAATCGTCGTCACCGGCGCCGCCGGATTCCTCGGAAGCCACCTCTCCGACCGCCTCCTGGCAGAGGGCCACGAGGTCATCGGGGTCGACAACCTCGTCACGGGGCACGTGAGGAACATCGCCCACCTCATGGGCAACCGGGCGTTCCGGTTCCTCCACCACGACGTCACCGAGTACATCTACCTCGACGGCCCCGTGGCCGCCGTCCTCCACTTCGCCTCCCCCGCGTCGCCGATCGACTACCTTCAGATCCCGATCCAGACGCTGAAGGTCGGTGCGCTCGGGACCCACAAGGCCCTCGGCCTCTCGCGCGCCAAGAAGGCCCGGTTCCTCCTCGCCTCCACTTCCGAGGTCTACGGGGACCCGCTCGTCCACCCGCAGCCCGAGACCTACTGGGGGAACGTGAACCCCGTCGGGCCGCGCGGCTGCTACGACGAGGCGAAGCGCTTCGCCGAGGCGATGACGATCGCCTACCGGAACTTCCACGGGCTCGAGACGCGGATCGTCCGCATCTTCAACACGTACGGCCCGAGGATGCGGGCCAACGACGGGCGCATCGTCCCCTCCCTCATCAGCCAGGCCCTCGCGGGCGAGCCGCTTACTGTCTTCGGCGACGGCTCCCAGACCCGCTCCTTCTGCTTCGTCTCCGACCTCGTGGACGGCATCTACCGCCTCCTCCTCTCGGACCAGGCCGACCCCTGCAACATCGGGAACCCTTCCGAGATGACCGTCATGCAATTCGCCGAGACGATCCGGCGCCTCACGGGAACGGCCTCCACGATCGTCCACGCGCCCCTCCCCGTCGACGACCCGAAGCAGCGCCGCCCCGACATCACCCTCGCGAGGGCCAGACTGGGCTGGGAGCCGAAGGTCGGCCTCGAGGAAGGGCTCGCCGCGACGATCGACTACTTCCGGAACCTGCGGGGCTGAGGGGGCGCGAGAAATGGTCCCGGAAACGTACCTCCCGCCGGCCCGCCTGCTCCTCTCCTCCCGCTGGGCCGCGCTCGCCGTCGTGAACGACGGCGCCCCGGCCGCGGCGATGACCTCCTACGCCCTCGCCCCCGACGGGACGGCCCTGTACGTCCACCTCTCGCAGATGGCGCTCCACACGCGCGCCCTCCTCGAGGAGCCCCGCGCCGCGTTCGTCGTCTCGGCCCCCGACGGCGGGGAGGCAGACCCGCAGACCCTGCCGCGCCTCTCTCTCTCCGGCGTCGCCCTCGCCCTCGTCCCGGGGACGCCCGGGTACGACGCGGGCCACGCGGCCTACGTCTCCCGCTTTCCCGCGGCCGAAGAGCGCTTCGCCCTCGCCGACTTCGTCCTCTTCCGATTCGAGCCGTCCGAGGCCCGCTGGGTCGGCGGCTTCGCGCGCGCCCTCCGGATGACCGGGGCGCAGCTGACCGAGGCGCTTCGGGAGGCCGCGGCGGGCTGAAGGGGGAATGGTGGGAGGCGAGGGGATCGAACCCCCGACCACGTGCGTGTAAAGCACGCGCTCTGCCACTGAGCTAGCCTCCCGGCCGGCCGCACGCTACCCGCGTCCGTCCGGGCGCGTCAAGGCGCGGGCCGGGTCACTCGATGCGGGGCGGCTGGACGGTGAACTCGACGACTCCCAGCGATCGCCCGATCGGGTCGAGGACCTCGACCGTCCACCGTCCCGGCTGGTTCTTCACGCGCTTGCCCGACCAGGTCCGGTAGGAGGCGGCCCTCACGGGGAGCCGGACCCGCTGGACCTCCTTCCCCTCGAACGACCAGACGTGGACGACGAACGCTTCGCCGGTAGCTCCGGCGACTTTCGTCAGGAAGGCGACGGACTCGACGTCGGCCCCGAAGGTGCGTCCCTCGCTGTCGCAGCCGCGGTCGACGACGTCCCGGCAGACCGCCATCTCCGTGACCTTGAGGGGCGACACCTCGGCGGACACGACCGTGGTGGCGAAAAGGACCGGGAGGCCGAGGAGGAGGGGGAGACGCATCATGACTTCCGCGACTTTCCATCATATCGGACCGCCGGCCGTTCCCGCCCTCCGGATGCCCCCGGACGCGGAAACCGGAACGTCCCGGCGACGTAAAGTGAGGTGTTGACTCTCGCCGGCTACGTCTTCCGCCACCTCCGCTCGCGCCCCCTCAGGGCGACGCTGACGGCGGGGGCGTTCGCCTTCTCCATCGGCCTCCTCGGCTTCCTCTGGCTCCTCTCGGCCGCCCTGGAGAAGGAGTGGTCGCCCTTCATGGCCCAGAGGGTCATCGTCACGGCGAAGACCTCGTTCTTCGACAAGCTGCCGATGGCCTACCTCTCGAAGATCGAGGCGACACCCGGCGTCGCGAACGTCGTCCCCTTCGATTTCGTCCTCTCCTACCACCGCGACACCCGGCCCGAGAACATGGTCCCCGTCTCCGCCGCCCCCCCGGGACCGATGCTCGACGTCTACCGCGAGGCGGACGTCCCGCCGGAGCAGGCCAGGGACTGGGCGGCCGACCCGACCGGGGCCCTCGTGGGGCCGCTCCTCGTCGAGAAGTTCGGCTGGAAGATCGGGCAGAAGGTCGTCCTGAAGGCACCCGTCCCCGGCGGCGTCATCGAGACCACGATCCGCGCGGTGATGGGCTACCGGCTCGACGCCGGCCTCTACGTCCACCGGCGCTACTTCGAGCAGCTCTCGGGCGACGAGGGGCGGACGAACATGTTCTGGGTCCTGGCGAAGACGCGGGGCGACGTGGACGGGATCACCGCGTCGCTCGCGAAAACGTTCGAGAACGCCCCCGTCCCGGCCCGCGCCATGACCGAGCGCCAGTGGCAGCTCCAGTTCCTGGAGATGCTCGGAAACGTGAAGGCCCTCCTCGGGAGCGTCGGCCTCGCCACGGGGTTCGCCCTCCTCCTCATCACGGCGAACAGCCTCGCGATGAGCGCGCGGGAGCGCCGGGCCGAGACGGCCGTCCTGCGCGTCCTCGGGTTCCCGCGCCGGGCCGTCGCGGGGCTCCTCCTCGGCGAGGCTCTCGTCTACGGCCTCACCGGCGCCCTCCTCGGGGGCGGGGTGATGGCGGCCTTCGCCCACTTCGTCGGCGCCGCGCTCGACAAGACCCAGTACGCGGGGATGGGAGGGCTCCTCGTCCCGGACGCCCCGGCCCTGGTCCTGGCATCCGTCGTCTCGACGCTCCTCGCTCTCCTGGCCGGCCTCGTCCCCTCTCTCAACCTCGCCCGACGGCCGATCGCCGCGCTCCTGAGAGAGGGGACCTGACGTGGCGAGGCTGAGGGCGCTCGTCGCGCGCGCCGTGGAGCTGCGCGGGGGGGAGGGGCCCGCGCTCGGCTGGGCCACGGCCTACTTCTTCCTCCTCCTCGCGAGCTACTACGTCATCCGGCCGCTCCGCGACGAGATGGGGGTCCGGGGAAGCGAGAACGCCCTCTCGTGGCTCTTCGTCGGGACGCTCGCCGGCACGGCCGCGCTCAACCCGCTCTTCGGCGCCCTCGTCTCGCGCCTCACCCGGAAGGTCTTCGTCCCGGTCGTCTACCGCGTCCTTCTCGGGTCGCTCGTCCTCTTCTGGGCCCTCCTGACGTTCGGGCCCGAGGGCTGGCGCCTCCCCGTCGCCCAGGCCTTCTTCATCTGGGCGAGCGTCTTCAACCTCTTCGCCGTATCGGTTTTCTGGGGTTTTCTGGCCGACCTCTTCCGTCCCGAGGAGGGAAGGCGGCTCTTCGGCTTCATCGCGGTCGGCGGGACGCTCGGCGCCGTCGCCGGGGCCGGGCTGACCACCCTTCTCGCCCGGCCCCTCGGGCCGACGAACCTCATCCTTCTGGCCGCGCTCCTCCTCGAGGGGGCGGTCTTCTGCGTCCGCGGGCTCGTCCGCCACTTCCACGTCGACGACGTCGCCCGCAATCGCGAGGGCGCCGTCGCCGAGCCGGAGGGAGTCCCGCCCGGGACCGGGGTCCTCGCGGGGCTCTCGACCGTCTCCCGCTCCGGCTACCTCCTCGCGATCTCCCTCTTCCTCCTCTTCTTCACGGTCAGCTCGACCTTCCTCTACTTCGAGCAGGCGCGGATCGTGAAGGCGACGTTCGCCGACTCCGCCGGCCGCACGGCCTTCTTCGCGAGCATCGACCTCTGGGTGAACCTCCTCGCGGCCTTCACCCAGGTCTTCCTCTCGGGCCGGATCGTGAGGGCCCTCGGCGTCGGCGGGACCCTCGTCGCCCTTCCCGTCCTCACCGCGGCCGGGTTCGTCGCGCTCGCCGTCTCGCCGACGGCGGGGATCCTCGCCCTCGTCATGGTGACGCGCCGCGCGGGCAACTTCGCCCTCTTCCGCCCGGCGCGCGAGGTCCTCTTCACCGTCCTTCCGCGCGAGGAGAAGTACGCCGCCAAGAACTTCGTCGACACGTTCGTCTACCGGTTCGGCGACGTCGTCGGGGCGTTCGCCGACAAGGGCCTCCGGGCGCTCGGGGCCGTGGGCGCCACGCTCGCGGGGCTCTTCCTCCCCGTCGCCGTCGCCTGGGCCCTCCTCGCGGCCTGGCTCGGCCGGCGCCAGGCCCGGCTCGCCGAGGTCCGCGGGCGCGAAACCCCTCCCGGCCCCGCCGCGGCTATCATCCCCGCCCCATGGACTGGCTCCTGAAGACCGAACCCTCCGACTACTCCTTCGAGGACCTCGTCCGCGAGAAGACGGCCGCCTGGGACGGCGTGACGAACGCGCTCGCGAGGAAGCACCTGCGGTCGATGACGAAGGGCGACCGGCTCGTCGTCTACCACACGGGCGACGCCAAGGCCGCCGTCGGCCGGGCCACCGTCGCCGCCGCGCCGCGCCCCGACCCGGGGGACCCGAAGGGGGTCGTCGTCGACGTGAAGGCGGGAAAGCCGCTGAAGAAGCCCGTGAGCCTCGCCGAGATGAAGGCGGCGAGCGTCTTCGCCGGGTCGCCGCTCCTCGTCTGCGGGCGCCTCTCGGTCGTCCCGCTCACCCCCGCCCAGTACGCCTTCGTCGCGGGCGACTAGCGGATGCTCCTCTCGAGGGCGTCCGAGGCGGCGCTGAAGGCGCTGCCGCACCTCGACCCAAGGGGCCCGGAAGGCCCCGGGCGCGAAGCGCGCGCCCTCGCCCTCGCCTGCGGGGAGCCCGCCCCGTTCCTGGGCAAGGTCCTCCAGAAGCTCGCCCGCGCGGGCCTCCTCCGCTCGAAGCGCGGCCGGACCGGGGGGTTCGTCCTCGGCCGCCCCGCCGCGGAGATCACTCTCGGCGACATCGTCCTCGCGGTGGAGGGCGCCGAGAGCCTCGAGACGCTTTTCGCCGTTCCCGGGGGACCGGCGGGAGCCTTCCTCGCGCCCTCGGCGGACGAGCTGGCGACGCGGCTCAGGGAGACGACGCTCGCGCGCGTGCGGCGGACGTCGACCTGATGGGCAGGCCCCGGGCGGAACCGGCCCCGCGGGTGACGACGTCGATCGCCGTCCCGCTCCACCTCTTCCCGCGGCTGCCCCAGACGCCCGGCCCGTTCCCGCTCCTCCTCGGCCTCCACGGCTACGGGATGCACGCCGCGACGCTTTTCCCGCTGCTCGCCAGGATGGCCCCCGCCGGGTGGGGCGTCGTCGCCGTCGAGGGGCCGCAGTCGGCCTTCCTTCCCGGCGAGACGCTCGGCCCCGCCGGCTCGCGCGGGTTCCACTGGGGCGTGAGCCCCCGCCACGAGGACAACCAGGCGGTCCACCGGGCGGCCGTGGCCGCGGCGGTCGCGTGGGGGGTGGAGCGCGGCGCCGATCCGGCGCGCATCTCCCTCCTCGGGTTCAGCCAGCCGTGCTCCTTCGACTACCGCCTCGCGCTCGACCCTCCGCACGGCCTCCCCTTTCGCGCGCTGGTCGGTCTCTGCGGCGGCCTGCCCGGGGAGTGGACGGAGCCGGAGCCCGGCTCGACCGCCTCCTCGACGACTCACGTCCTCCACGTCTCGACGGACGCCGACGAGTACTACTCGCTCGAACGCGTCGCGCCCTTCGGAGCGCTCCTCGCCTCCCGGTTCGCGAGCGCCCGGCACGAGATCCACGCCGGCGGGCACCGGATCCCGTCCTCGGCGATCCCCGTCGTGCGCGAGTTCCTCGAGGAGCACGGCGGGCCGGACAGCCCGTTTCTGCGCTGAGCGGGGGCTCCCCTCGTCTTCGGCCCGGGGCGTCTCGCGGCGTCAGTCTCCGACGGCTCCGGCCGCCGTCGCGGCCGACGCCTCCTCGAGCTTCGTCTTGAAGACGGCGTATTCGCGCATCAGGTTCACTTCGTGCTTTTTCTCGTCGAGGGCGAGGGCGCGGAACATCATTCCGAGCTCGGTCTCCTCTCCGGCGAGACGAGCCCCGAGCTCGTAAAGCTCCTGCGCCTCCCGTTCGCTCTCGATGGCCAGTCCGAAGATCTCGTAGAGGGACTTGCCGCTCAGCTCGGGCATTGCGCACCTCCGGAACGAATCGTCGGCACTTCCCACGGTCGAGTCAACGTCCTTCGGAGCCGACCGGCGCCGCGGCCGCGCACGCCCCTCGCGCGCTACCGGACCTTCTTCCTCAGCTCCTCGGCCCAGTTCAGGACGAGGTCGACCCGGGTCACGGGGCTCCGCTCCCTGCGCACGGCGAGGAAGCGGCCGCCGGGGGCTGCTCCGACCATCGTCAGGCTCGGGATCGGCATCACCTCGACCGGCTCTCCGGCCCGCACCGCGTCGCCCGCGGGCACTGAGGCCGACAGGAGCCGGCCCTTCGCGGAGTAGTAGAGCGTCCGGCCGTCGGGC
>CALMDF010000230.1 GCA_937864895.1 uncultured Holophagales bacterium
CGACCGGAACCCGGGAGGGGAGGCGGAAACGCCTCCCCTTCTTCTTTCAGAGCCCCGGGACGCGCGCCCGGCTCACTCGCAGTCGCGGCAGAGGCCGTCGAGCGTGAGCGACAGGGTGCGGACCGGCCGGCCGTCGGGAAGGACACCCCTCTCCGCGACGCCGAAGTCCGACCAGGCCACGTCCTCCACGCGCCCGCAGGCGCGGCAGACGAGGTGGTGATGAGGCGCCACGTGGGCGTCGTACCGGGCCGGCCCGTCCTTCACGCTCATCCCGGTCACGAGCCCCGCCCGCGAGAGGGAGTGGAGGACGTTGTAGACCGAGGCCCGGGACAGGACGGGCCCGCCCGCGTTGACGGCCGTCTCCACCTCCTCGGCGGTCGGGTGCCGGTCCGTCGAGGCGAGGTAGGAGAGGACCGCGACGCGCGGCTCGGTGACCCTGAGGCCGCGCTCCCGCAGGAGCTCCTTCAACGTCTCGGAGTCAGCCCTCACGAGATTTAGAATAAGTCCAGACGAGCAAGGTTGCAAGCTCCGGTCGCGGGGCGGGGAGAGGCTGGCGTCAGCCCTTCGCGGCGGTCGCCGAGGTGATGAAGGCCCGGCCGAACCGGGAGAGCCTCGGGCCGTCCATGAACGTCGGGCTCCAGCTCCACATCACCCCGACGGCCCGGCCGAGGAGGTCGATGACGGGGCGTGTCCCGAAGAACCGGGCGTCCCGGCTCTCGTCCCGGTTGTCCCCCATGAGGAAGACCTCCCCCTCCGGGACGGTGATCGGACCGAAGTTGCGGAGAGCGGGCTTCTCGGGGAGGACGCGGATCGGGTGCGTCCGGCCGTCGAGGGCCTCGGTGCCGAGGATCTCGATCTCCCCGTCCGCGAGCGTCCGCGGGGGCAGGAACTCCACCTTCTGCAGCTTGCCGTTCACGAGGAGAGCCTCGTTGCGAAGCTCCACGGTGTCGCCCGGAAGCCCGATGAGACGCTTCACGAACGGAACGCTCCCCCCGTCCGGGTTCCTGACGACGACGACGTCCCCGCGGCGGGGCGTCCCCGTCGTGATCAGCCGGATCTTCGAGAACGGGACGCGGATCTGGTAGGCGGACTTCCAGACGAAGACGCGGTCCCCCTCGAGGATCGTCGGCTTCATCGAGCCCGTCGGGACGACGTACCAGTCGGCCAGGACCGAGCGGCCGGTCAGGATGACCGCGGCCATCAGGACGAGCTGCCGGATGTCCTTGAGGACCTGCTTGCGCTTTTCGGGCGAAATGGCCATCGGGCGGGGAGTTTCGCACATTCCGGGCCAGGGCCCGGCCGGGCTATCCTCGGGGCATGACGACCGGCTACACGGACGATCACGCCGCCGCGGGGACCAGGGCGACGCTCCCGGAGCTCGAGACGTGGCCCTCCCAGTACCCCGCCGACTACGAGGTCGCGATCACGATCCCCGAGTTCACCTCGATCTGCCCGAAGACGGGCCTGCCCGACTTCGCGACGCTCGTCGTGACCTACGTCCCCGACGCCCACTGCGTGGAGCTCAAGTCCTTCAAGGAGTATCTCCTCGCCTACCGCAACCTCGGGATCTTCAACGAGAACGTCGTGAACCGCGTCCTCGGAGACCTCGTCGCCGCGACGCGCCCCCGGCGGATGAGCGTGCAAGGAGTCTTCACGCCCCGCGGCGGCATCCAGACGACGGTCGAGGCACGCTTCCCGAGCGTCGGCGGCGCTTGACATGCACGGCTTCCGAACCCAGATTTAGAGCGGGTTCAGAGGGCTCTTTCCCGAGAACGACGAGTTCTTTCCGGGGCGACACAGAGCGTCCCCGCGAAGGAAAGACGGGCCGCGGACGCGGCTCAAAACGAAGAGGGCGAACGTGAGTTCGGAGGACCCGTCGCCCTCCCGCCCGTCCCGGCCGGCTTGATCAACCGGCCGGGATTTCCATTTCTCGAGGGCCTCGCGCTCAGCGCGGAGCGGCCGCGGGGGGTGCCGGAACGGCGGCCGCGGGGGCGGCGAAGGTGCCGTCGTCGCGCATCCGGCGGTAGAGGGCCAGGGCGTTCGCGTTGTCGACCTGCGGCGGGCAGTAGTCGCCGAGCTTCGCCAGCGAGAGCTCCGCGGCCACCCGGGCTTCGGGGGCCTTCTTCGCCTTCTGCGCTTCCAGGAACTTCACGACGCGCTCGAGGTACGCGCGGGTCCGCTCGAGCTCCTGCTGCACGACCTTCGTGGGCTCGCCCCGGGTCGGCACCAGGCCCGCCGGGTTGAGCTTGCCGATCCGGTCGATCATCTCCATCCATCCCCTCGGATCGGCGGCCGCGCCCGTCAGAGTGGGGCAACGGCCGGGCGTCACGAGGTCACCGACGAAGACGAGGCCGTTGTCGTTGCAGAGGACGGCGAGGTCGTACTCGGAGTGGGCCGAGGAGGGCGCGGCGACGATCTCGAACCGCCGGCCCCCGGCGGCCAGGATGGCCCGGTCCGAGACTCCGACGACGATCGGGCTTTTCCGGCCCGGCACGCTGGCCAGGACCCCGCGCGCGAGCGGGTCGGCAGCCCGCGCGTGGACGAAGACCGTCGCGTCCGTCGGGAGGAACGCCGAGATGCCTCCGTTCGAGTCGATGTCCGTCTGCGTCATCACGATCCAGCGGACCGGCTTTCCCTTGGTCTTCTCCTCGATCTGGGCCTTCAGGTTCTCGCCGTCCTCTTTCGTCCAGCCCGTGTCGATGACGAGGATGCCGTCCCCCGTGTCGATGAAGGCGGCGTTCGTGTACCCGAAACGGCCGTACCAGGTGAAGGTGTTGTACTGCGCGACCTCGAACGCCGGGACGCCCTCCGGAAGCGGGGGCGGGGCCGTCGGCGCGATGGGCGCCTGGGCGGCGGCGACCCCGGCGAGGGTCGAGAGAGCGAGGGCAGCGGCGAGGGCGAGGTGGCGGGTCTTCATCTTTCGGGCTCCGGCGCCCCGTTCGAGGGCGAAGGCGGTTCGGTGACGGGCGTTTCGACGATCGGGCCGGGCTCGGGCCGGCGGGCCGCGCGGCGGCGCGCGGCGGCGAGGAACTCCGTGAAGAGCGCCCGCTGGTCCTCGCGGGCGACGAGATTCTCGGGGTGCCACTGGACGGCGGCGAGGAAGGGCCCCGCCTCGCGCGCGAAGGCCTCGACGAGGCCGTCCGGCGAGGCCGCGAGCGGGACGAGGCCCGCCGCGAGGTCCTTCACCGCCTGGTGGTGGCGCGAGTTGACGAACGCCCCGTCCACGGCCGCGACCGCGGCCGCGAGAGGGAGCCGCGACGCGGCCGGCGCCGCGCGGACGACGTGCGCCGGATGGCCCGGGTCGTTCTCGGACCTCGGGAAGGAGTGGGGAACGCCCCGCTCCCTCTGGACCGGGAGGTCCTGCCAGAGCGTCCCGCCGAGCGCGACGTTAACGACCTGGAGCCCCCGGCAGATGCCGAAGACCGCGGCCCCGATCCTGTCGGCGCGCTCGAGGAGATCGAAGTCGAGGCGGTCGCGCTCCTCGTTCGTCCGGACCGAGCCGTTCACCGGCGCCTCGCCGTAGCGGGCGGGGTCGACGTCGGCCCCTCCGGACAGGAGGAGCCCGTCGAACTCCGGGGGAAGAGCGTCCCCCGGCTGGACGATCTCCACCTCGCCGGGGAGGGCCCCGGAGGAGAGGAGGGCGTCCCGGTAGGCCTCGATCGGCTGAGCGGGGTCGATGGCGAGGATGATCTTCATCGGAGACGGAGGGCCTTTCCGGCGGCTTTCGCCGGCGGACGGCGAGTCTAGCAAGTCACGTTCCAGTCCCCGCCGAGTGTCAGACCGGGGGTTCCCAGAACCGGGAGAACATTTACTACTGCTCTCCGTACGCGCGTACCGTCCGCTCTAGGTGCGAGACGAACGCGGTCATCGCGGCGCGCTCCGCCTCGTCCCGCTCCCCGCGCGAGGCCGCCTCCACCCGGATCGGCGCCTCGACGGCCGTCCGGTAGGTCCCGTCCTTCTCCCGGAGGACGAAGACCGGGAGGAGGGGGACGCCGGCCGCCGCGGCGATTCGGAACGGCCCCACCGGGAACGACACGTCCCGGCCGAGGAACGGGAGCTTCCGCCCGGTACCCGAGTAGTCGCGGTCGCCCTGGATCGCGACGAAGTACCCTTCCTCGAGGCTCCGGAGGATCTTGACCGCCGAGAACTCCGACGTCATCGGCAGGGAACGGATGCCGAGCCGGTCGCGCGCGGCCTTCCTGTCGCGCTCGACGACGGGGGACGGGTCCTGGAGGTAGACGACGGCGACCTTCAGGCCGATCGCGCCCAGGAAGAAGCCCCCGATCTCGAAGTTCCCGACGTGGGCCGTCAGGAGAATCGCGCCTCGCCCCGCTTCGCGCGCGGCCAGGAGGTGCTCGGTCCCCACGCGGACCGGGACGATCTCGTCCAGATTCGTCGGCGGGCTCGCCGAGAACCGGAGGAGGTCGATCCAGGAACGGGAGTGGTGGCCGAGCATGCCCCGGGCCGACTCCTCCACCTCACGGCGCCAGGGCGGCAGGCCGAGAAGGGCGGCGTGGTTCGCGAGGATCGCCTCCCGGACCGTCTCGCGGGCCCAGATCGCCCGCTCCGCCGTCGCCTCGGCGAGCCGGGCCACCCACTCCGGGGGGAAGCGCAGGACGAGCCACCGGAAAAAGGGGAACCAGAGGCCGAACGTGACGTGCGTGAGGCGCGAGACGATCGGCGGGGCGTCGGGCCGGCGGCCCGGGGCGTGCGGGTGCTGTGCAGGGGTCTGTGACATGGGAGACCGCGCCTCGCGGCGCCGGGACCGGTGATTCTAGACCCGCCCGGCATCCTGAACCCGCGGAAGATCCTGCCCTGAGCCCGAGACGGGCGGCCGCGGCGCCGGGCTCGGCTAGACTCGCTCACCGTATGCCTTCGCGCGCGTTCGAGGCCGTCATCGGGCTGGAGGTCCACGCCCAGCTGAAGACACGGACGAAGGCGTTCTGCGCCTGCCCCGTCGTCTTCGGGGCCCCGGCGAACACGGCGGTCTGTCCCGTCTGCCTCGGCTACCCCGGCGCGCTCCCCGTCCCCAACCGCGAGATGGTCGCCCTCGCTCTCCGCGTCGCCCTCGCGACGGGGTGCGCCGTCCACGAGGTCGCGATCTTCGCGAGGAAGAACTACTTCTACCCCGACCTGCCCAAGGGGGACCAGATC
>CALMDF010000231.1 GCA_937864895.1 uncultured Holophagales bacterium
TGCGGCCGAGGAGCTGGCGGACGGCGAGGAACTCGAGGATCCGGTCCTTCACGTCCTTCAGGGCGTAGTGGTCCTCGTCCAGGATCCGCTGAGCCTCCACGACGTCGAGGTGCTCCTCGCTCCGCGTCGACCAGGGCAGCTCCGCGACGAGCTCGAGGTAGCTCCTGAGGACCTGCGCCTCCATCGACTCGCGGGAGAGGCGCTGGAGCTTCTTCCACTCGCGGTCGATCTCCTTGCGGACCTCCTCCGTGACGACGAGGGCGTCGAGCTTCTCCTTGAGACCCTTGAGGTCGTCCCCGTCGTCCTCTCCCTCGCCGAGCTCCTTCTGGATCGCCTTCAGCTGCTGGCGGAGGAACATCTCCCGCTGGCGGTCGCCCAGCTCCTCCTGCACCTTCGACTTGATCTCCTCCTGCGCGTCGAGGACGTCGATCTGGCGCTGGACGTGGACGAGCGTCCGGCGGACGCGGTCCTCGACGGAGAGGGTCTCGAGGAGGAGCTGCCTCTCGGCCGTGGGAATGTCGATGTAACCGGCGACGAGGTCGGCGAGCCGGCCCGGGTCCTCGTTCTCGGAGAGCACGTTCGCGACGGCCTCGTCGGGAAGGCCGAGCTTCTTGGCCAGCTCCGCCGAACGTTCCCGGAGCTCCTTCAGGAGCGCGACGAACGCCGTGTCGTTCGCGTCGAGCGGGGGCATTTCCGACGCCTCCACGACGACCGCCTCGAGCCGCCCGTCCTTCTCCTGGATGCGCATGGCGATGCCGCGCGTCTTTCCCTGGAGGAGAAGGCGCGCCCCGCCGACGCCCCGCTGGATGGGGCCGATCGAGGCGATGGTCCCGACCGTGTGGAGGAGCTCGGGGGTCACCGCCTCGAGGTCCTGCCGCTGGGTGATGGCGAAAACGAGCTGGTCGGGGCTCTTCATCGCCGTCTCGATGGCGTGGAGAGTGCCCGGCCTGCCGGCGGCGATCGGGAAGCTGACGCCCGGGAAAAGAACGGCGTTGCGAAGGGGAATTACCGGGAGAGTCTGGGAAGGCTGCATCTTGACCTTTCGAGCCAACCTAACGCGGAAGACTCAAGGCTAAAGTTTAGTGTCTATAGCTTAGATTTTCAAGAAATAGGCTTTTCGGGGGATCTCGACGCCCTTCGGCCGGGAATGCAGGGGAAGGCCCGGTGCGGCGTCCGCACGGAACAACCTCTCTACGGTCCGGAGGATTCCCGAAGCGCGGAAAGGGCCCCCTCCGCGGCTTCGCGGAAGGCCCGGGAGACCCCGCCGACTCCCAGCTTCACCCCCCCGAAGACGCGCGAGACGAGGAGCCCCCCCTCCAGGTTGTCGCGCCGGAGAAGCTCCAGGAGGAGCCGGCCGGGGTGCCCCACCTCGCCGTCGTCCTTCGACCTCTCGACGAGCGCCCCGCTCCCGTCACGCCCCCGGAAGGCCCAGCAGTGGTGGTTTGCCTTCCGGTGCTCCCCCTTCGCCGCCTTCACCGCGGCGAGGACGTCCTCCTCCTTCCCGGCCGGAAAGACGACGGCGAAAAAGCGGGACCGTTCGACGGTCGCCTTGAACGCCCCGGAGCTCGAAATCCTCACGCTCCGACGTTATCAGGTGAAGCGCCAGGAGGGCTCCCGCCGGGGCTCCACGGGAGGAGGAAGCCCCCCGTCCCCGCGGCCCCTTCCGGTCAGCCCTCCACGGTCTCCCGCCTCGAGCTGACGTAGACGAAGGCCGCGAGCGCGAGGAAGACGGCGAGACCGAGCCAGTTCCCCCACGCCGAGAGCCACGTTCCGACCCCCGGGACGGCGGTCAGGTCGGGGACGAGCGTCCGCCCCGTCGAGTCCTCGACGAACTTCAGGAGCGCCGCCAGGACGCCGACGAGGGCGCCTCCCGCGATGAAGCCCGAGGCGATGAGGGTCCCCTTCTCGTGCCGCGCCTTAGCGAGCGGCTCGTCGGTCGTCGAGCGCTTCACGAGCCACGAGACGAGGGCGCCGACGACGAGCGGCGAGTTCAGCTCCATCGGGAGGTACATCCCCAGGGCGAAGGCGAGGCCGGAGATGCCGCACATCTCGGCGGCCACCGCGAAGACCGCCCCGACCGCGTAGAGGAACCACGGGGCCCCGGCGTCGCCCATGACGCCCTGGAGGACGGCCGCCATCGCGTTCGGCTGCGGCGCGGGGAGCGGGTTCGCGTGGAGAGGCGACGGGGCGAAGCCGTAGACCTTCGCCATGAGGAGGATGACGGCGGTCGTCGCCGCCGAGGCGACGACGGAGCCGAGGAGGTTCCAGACCTCGATCCGCCGCGGCGTCGCGCCGAGCCAGTAGCCGATCTTGTACTGCGTCACGAGGGAGCCGCTCATCGAGAGCGCCGTGCAGACGACGCCGCCGATGAGGAGCGTCTGGAGCATCCCGTCCTCGCCGCGCAGGCCGAGGCTCGAGAGGACGACGGCCGTGACGATGAGCGTCGTCAGCGTCATCCCGGAGATCGGCGTGATGGAGATCATCGCGATCGCCCAGGCCGAGACGGCCGCGAAGAGGAACGCGACGAGGAGCGTGAGCCCGGTCGAGACGAGCGCGAGGCGCGTCGCGCCCGGCGTCCCCGCAAGGACCGAGAGCCGGAAGTAGAGGAGGATCGCGAGGCCGGTCGCGAGGATGCCGGCGAGGACGACCCACATCGGGAGGGCCCTGTCGGTTCTCTCCTCCGTCGCCGTCACGCCGCCCTTCGCGAGGCGCGCGATCTCGCCGAACGCCTGCCGGGTCGCCTGCAGGATGACGGGAGACATCTTCAGGATCGACAGGAGCCCTGCGCAGAAGATGCCGCCGATGCCGATCGGGCGGACGTACTCGAAGAAGATGTCGTCTGCCGCCATCGAGGCGAGGGGCGCTGCCCCGGCCGAGATCGCCCCCGGGATGAACTGCGAGAGCCAGGCGAAGAGCGGGACCAGGACGAGGAACGAGACCATCGAGCCCGCCATGATGATGGCCGCGTAGTCGAGCCCCATGATGTAGCCGAGGCCGAAGACCGCGGCCGAGGTGTTCATCGTGAAGACCGCCTTGAAGCGGTCCGTGAAGCCGGACAGGGCCGTGATCGAGGCCGTCGAGAAGTTCTCGGCCCACGCCTTCATCGAGGGGCCGGCGAAGTCGAACGCCGCCGCGAGCGCCGCCGACCAGGAGAGGACGATGGCGCTGTGGCCGCCGCGCTTTCCGGCGACGAGGATCTCCGTCGTCGCCCGCGCCTCGGGGAACGGCAGCTTCCCGTGCAGGTCCCTCACGAAGTAGCGGCGGAACGGCGCGAGGAAGAAGACGCCGAGGACCGCCCCGAGAAGAGGGACGAGGAAGATCTGCCAGAAGGACGAGCGCCCCTCGAGGCCGAGGATGTAGATTGCCGGCATCGTGAAGACCGAGCCCCCGGCGACGATTCCCGACGTCGCCCCGATGGCGAGGACGTGCACGTTCTCGAGGAGCGTCGAGCCGCGGGCGGCGAGGACCTTCGCGAACAGGGCCGACGCGCCGACGGCGAGGATCGAGATCGGGATCGCCGACTCGATCCCCTGCCCGAGCTTCAGCGCGATGTACGTCGCCGCCGCCGAGAAGACGACCGACCAGAGGAACCCCTGCGCGATCGACCGCGCGGTCACCTCCGGGACGGAGGCGCCGGACGGGATGACGGGAGCGTACGTCTCGCCGGGGGCGAGCTCACGGAAGGCGTTGTCGGGAAGTCGGGCGTCGTCCGCGGGAGAAGCGTCGGTCGGCTCGGCCATCCGCCGATCATGCCCGAGGAGGACGCCTCGGGTCGCGGAAACGAGGGGCGCGTCCCGTCGGCGCGGCCGCCGCGAGGCCCCCGACCCGGTTCTTCCTCCTCGTTCTGGTGTAATCGGCGAAGGAGGCGTCCTTGTCCCAGCCTGCCGTTCCTCTGCGGCGCGAGCCGCTCGCGCTCCTCGTCCTGGCGCTCGTTGCGCTCGTCGTCTCGGGCATCGGCCCGAAGGACCGCCTCACCTGGCTCCTCGAGGTGGCGCCGGTCCTGGCCGGGGCGCCGCTCCTCGTCGTCACGGCGCGGCGCTTTCCCCTCACGCCGCTCCTCTACCGCCTCCTCTTCTTCCACGCCCTGGTCCTCGTGCTCGGCGGCCACTACACCTACGCGGAGGTCCCGCTCGGCGAGTGGGCGAAGGAAGCCTTCGGCTTCGCCCGGAACCACTACGACCGCCTCGGGCACGTGACGCAGGGCTTCGTGCCGGCCATCCTGGCGAGGGAGATCCTCCTCAGGAAGTCACCCCTCCGGCCCGGCGGCTGGCTCCGCCTGTTCGTGACGTCCGTCTGCCTCGCGTTCAGCGCGCTCTACGAGCTCATCGAATGGGCGACGGCGCTCGTGTCCGGCGAGGCGGCCACCGCGTTCCTGGGAACGCAGGGCGACATCTGGGACACGCAGTGGGACATGTTCCTCGCCCTCTGCGGCGCCCTCCTCGCCCAGGCTCTCCTCTCGCGCCTCCACGACCGGCAGCTCGCCCGCTTCGCCGCGCGCTGAGAGCCGGCGGTCACGCCGCTGGGCCGGGGACGGACGGCGGGGAGCCTCTCCCGAGCTGCCAGCAGTCGTCGCAGAGGGAGTGCTTGCCGCACCGCGTCTTCCAGCACGCCACGTCCCCGAGCTGGGCGTGGAAGAGGCGGGCCGCGTGGTCGGTGGTGCGGCCCTTGACCAGCGCCAGGTCTCCCGCGCGAAGCTCCAGGCGAAGGTGCCCGGCCGCCTCGCGCAGTGTGGCGAAGGCGAGCGCGGACCCGGCGGCGAGCCCGGCCTCGATCAGGCGGTTCCGGCCGTAGCCGGCGCCCTCGCCGATCAGGATCACCACGTCTGCAGACGAGGCCAGAAGAGGGGCGATCAGCTTCAGGCGCTCCTTTCTATGGCCGCCGGCGTCGGAGATGTCGGTCAGGGCGACGATCCGGCGCCGCGCCCTCGCCTCGGCCATCACCGCCAGCGCCGGGCGGGTGGCATCAAGCGAGGCGTTGTTGTCGTCCCTGAGGATGACCGCTCCGTTCGGCAGCTCCCGCGGCTGCATCCGTCCGGGGAACGGCTCGACCTCCGCCATCGCGGCGGCGGCGCGCTCGAGATCGACGCCGAGAACCCGGGCGACCGCGAGGCTGGCGAGGACCGAGGGCACCCCGTGCGCACCCACGAGCCGGGTGGCCACGC
>CALMDF010000232.1 GCA_937864895.1 uncultured Holophagales bacterium
GAGCTTCGTGTCGCGGGCGCGGAAGACCTCCCCCATCCCGCCCGCTCCGAGCGGGGAGATCACCTCGTAGCGGCCGAGGCGCGTGCCGGGAGAGAGCGACATCCCGGACCCTCCGCGGTGCGTTCCGTGACGGGATTCTTCGCGAAAGTGTACGCCGTGGCGGAGACGAGGATCGGGCGGAAAGGGAGTTATTCTGCTTGAGATGAGGTCGCCGCTCGACGGGAAGGAGAAGGGGCTGGAAGAGCTCTGCCGCCGCTACCACGTGCGGAAGCTCTACCTCTTCGGATCCTCGCTCCGCTCCGACTTTGACCCGGAGCGGAGCGACCTCGACTTCCTCGTCGAGTTCGACGATCCGCCGGACGGCCGGGCGGCGAGGCAGTACTTCGGCCTCCTCGGCGAGCTTCGAGCGCTCCTCGGAAGGCCGGTGGACCTGGTCGACGCCGACGCGATCCGGAACCCGTGGTTCCGCAAGAGCCTCGAGGCCACGCGGAGGGAGCTCTTTGCGGCCTGAGACGGCGAAGCTGCTCTGGGATGCGCGCGAGGCGTGCCGGCTCGTCCTCGAGTTCTCGACCGGGCGCACGCTCGACGACTACGAGGAGAGCGCCCTTCTCCGCTCCGCCGTGGAGAGGCAGCTCGAGATCGTCGGAGAAGCGCTTCGCAGGCTCTCGCGGATGGACCCGGAAACGGCGGCGCGCATACCCGAGCTCGAGTCGGTCGTCGGGTTCCGGAACGTCCTGGCTCACGGCTACGACGCCGTGAGCGATCGGGTCGCCTGGGACGTCGTCCGGAACGACGTGCCGGCGCTCGCACGGCTCCTCGAGGAGTTCCTGGAGACCTGAAGGGCAGCCTGGCCGCCAGGCCGGCCCAAGCTGTTCGTTCCGTGACGGAGCTTCTCAGGCGAGGGTACGCCGCGACGGAGTCCGGGTGCGTGCGGGATTTTTACCGCGGGACTCCCTGGCCGCGCCGCGCCCGCCCCTGGCCCCGTGCGCCTCCCCGTGGCATCGTCCGCCGTCATGCCGACCCTTCTCGCGCCGGACGACACGTTCGCCCTCTGGGCGTTCCTGGCCGTCGGAGGGGCGCTGGCCATCTTCCTCGAGCAGCGCTACCGCTGGGCCGCCGCCGTCACCGGGGTCCTCCTCGCGCTCTTCTGGGGGATGCTCGGCGTCAACCTCCGGATCGTCCCCGCGGAGTCGCCCGTCTGGGACGCGGTCTGGAGCCACCTCGTCCCGCTCGCGATCGCGCTTCTCCTCTTCGACGCCGACCTGCGGCGCATCTGGCGCGAGTCGGGCCGGATGTTCTGGATCTTCAACATCAGCGCGCTCGGGACGTGCCTCGGCACCGTCCTCGCCGTCCTCCTCGTCGGCGGCGCGATTCCCGAGGTCGGGGCCGCGGCGGCGCTCATGACCGGGACCTACATCGGCGGGACGGTGAACCTCGTCGCGCTCTCGGCCGCGCTCGCGCCGTCGAAAGAGCTCGTCGGCGGCCTCCTCGTGGCCGACAACGTCACGATGGCGGCCGCCTTCGGCCTCCTCGTCGCCCTGCCGGGGCTCGCCTTCGTGAAGAAGCGCTTCGCCCATCCCTTCGAGGACGCCGTCGACGCGATGGATGCAACGGGCCCGGGAGCGGACGAGGCCGGGACGGCCGCGGCCTCCGGGAAGCGAACGCGCGCGGCCGCCTTCTGGAGGCCGAAGGAGATCTCCCTCGCCGACCTGGCAACGGCGCTGGCGGTCGCTCTCGGGGCCGTGGCGGTCTCGGTGGCGATCGCCGACGCTGTGCGCGGCATCCCCGGCGTCCCGGAGCTCGTCCGCCTGACGCTCGGCCAGAAGTACCTCGTCCTGCCGCTCGTCATGGCGGGCCTCGCGACGGCCTTCCACGCGCGGTTCGCGGCGATCCGCGGGGCGCACGAGCTCGGGACGCTCGTGATGTACCTCTTCTTCGTCGTCGTGGGGGTCCCGGCCAGCGCGGCCGCGCTCGTCGAACGGGGCCCGGCGCTCTTCCTCTTCACGAGCGTCATCGCCGCGGTGAACGTCGCCGTGACGCTCGGGGCCGCGCGGCTCTTCCGCTTTTCGATCGAGGAGGCCGTCGTCGCGGCGAACGCGACGCTCGGAGGCCCGACGACGGCGGCGGGGATGGCCGTCGCGAAGGGGTGGGACGGGCTCGTCCTCCCCGCCATCCTCGTCGGCGTCTGGGGCTACGCGATCGGCAACTGGGTGGGACTGATCCTGGGGCGGCTCGCCACCCAGCTATAATAGAAAATCAAGACCTGACCCCATTCTCGTCCGTCCAGCCGAGGCGGTCGAAGGCGGCGAGGAGGAGGGAGAGGGCGACCGCGACGAAGGTGCCGAGGGCCATCCCCTTGAGCTCCACCGCGCCGAGCTTCACGGCGGCGCCGCTCGCGCCGCTCACGAGGACGACGGAGGTGAGGACGAGGTTGCGGGGCCTCGTGTAGTCGACCTTCTTCTCGACGAGCATCCGGATCCCGGCGGCGGCGATGACGCCGAAGAGGAGGATGCAGACGCCGCCCATGACCGGCGTCGGGATGCTCCGGATGGCGGCCGCGAGCTTGCCGACGAACGAGATGACGACGGCGAGGACGGCCGCGCCGCCGATGACCCAGGTGGAGAAGACGCGGGTGATGGCGAGGACGCCGATGTTCTCGCCGTAGGTCGTGTTCGGCGTGGCGCCGGCGAAGCCCGAGAGGACGTTCGAGAGTCCGTCGCCGAGGAGGGAGCGGTGGAGGCCCGGGTCCTTGACGAGGTCGCGCCCGACGACGTTCCCCGTGACGACGAGGTGCCCGACGTGCTCGGCGAGGACGACGAGGCCGGCGGGGAGGATCATCAGGATGGCCTGCGGAGAGAACGTCGGGGCGTAGAGGTGCGGTGGCTCGAGCCAGGGGGCGCTCGCGACGGCGGAGAGGTCGACGAGGCCGGCTGCGAGCGCGGCGCCATAGCCGGCGACGACGCCGACGAGGACCGGGATTACGCCGAGGAAGCCGCGGAAGAGGACCGACCCGAGGACGGTGACGCCGAGCGTCACCATCGCGACGGCGACCGCCGTTCCCCGGCCCGGCTGCGCCGCGCCGTCGCCCGTCAGGCCCGCCATGCTCGTGGCGACGGGGGCGAGCTCGAGGCCGATGACGGCGACGATCGCCCCCATGGCGGCGGGCGGAAAGACGACGTCGAGCCAGCGGGTGCCGGCGACGCGGACGACCTGCGAGACGAGGACGAAGAAGAGGCCGAACGCGATGAACCCCCCCTGGGCCGCGGCGTACCCGCCGAGCTCGGGATGGGCGAGGACGGCGAAAACGGGGGAGATGAAGGCGAAGCTCGACCCGAGGTAGGCGGGGACCTTCCCGCGACAGATCACGAGGTAGACGAGGGTGCCGATCCCGTTCAGGAGGAGCGAAGTGGCGGGGTTGACCTTGAAGAGGAAGGGGACGAGGACCGTCGCCCCGAACATCGCGAAGAGGTGCTGGAGCGAGAGGGGGAGCGTCTGAAGGAGGGGGAGGCGTTCGTCGACGTCGATGACCCGTCGCTCCATGGGGCGTCCTCCTCGGCGGCGCCCGCCGCGGGCGCAACCCTTCATTCTAGGCCGCGAAGGCCCCCTTCGTCTCCTTTTTCGATCCTCCATCGGGGGGCTAGCATGGCGTCGTCACGCACGCGGGACGCCGCTTCACGAGGGGCGCCCTGAGCTGGTTTTTCCCTCGGAACGACGTCGATCGCGAAGCGGGCGCGGGGCTCGGCCCGGCCCCCGTTCCCGCGGGAGGGACTCCCCGATGCCCACCGACCTCGACTACCTCGCCCCCGTGACCGTGGAGGACGCCGTCGCCCTCGGGACGGGCGGCCCGGGGTCCGTCTACCTCCTCGGGGGAACGGACCTCCTGCCGCAGATGCGGGCGGGGCGCCGCGCCCCTCTCCGGATCGTCGACCTGAAGCGGATCGGGGCGCTCCACGAGATCCGGGAGGGAGATGACGGCGGCCTCTCCATCGGCGCCGCCGTTCCGCTGGCGGACGTCGAGGTCCACCCCGCCGTCCTTCACGGCTTCCCGCTCCTGTCCGAGTGCGCGAAGACGGTGGGCGCGTGGCCGCTCCG
>CALMDF010000233.1 GCA_937864895.1 uncultured Holophagales bacterium
GCGGTATCCCTCGGCCCGGGTCGTCTCGTTGTCGGGCAAGGACCGCAGCGCGATCTTCATGGCGGGGAAAAGCCGCGAGCACGCCGTCTACTGGTGGGACCAGGTCACGGGCCGGTTCGTCACCTCTCCCGCGTACGACGCCACCTCGGCCGGCGGCTCGGCCGTGGCCGGGGTGGTCGCCCGGTTCAACCGCACCCGGGCGGGCGGGCACCTCCCGCGCCGCCTCGGCCTCGCGTGGCGGAAGATGGCCGATCCCGTGTGGCCCGCCGGTCTCTCCGCCGCGGCGCCGGGCGCCCGGCCCGTCCCCGCCTTCGAGATGCGCCCTTTCCAGATTCCGGTGAACGGCCTCGGCTGGGACAAGGACCTTTCCCTCGCCTCGAACGGGTATTTCCACGGCATCTACTACAGCCCGTTCGTCGACGAGCTGACGATGGACCTCGCCCTGGACGTCCTGGCGTCGAAGGACCTCGAGCTGGGCCACGAAGAGCAGCCGGACGTCCTCTGCCTCTCCCTCTCCGCCCAGGACACGGTCTCCCACGCGTACGGCCCCGAGTCCGAGGAGACCCTCGACACCCTCCGCCGCCTCGACATCCAGATGGGCCGCCTCTTCGAGGCGCTCGACCGCGGCTTCCCCGAGGGGAAGGTCGTCCTGGCGTTCTCCGCCGACCACGGCTTCCAGACGATTCCCGAACGCGAGGCGCGGGCTGACAAGGCGTTCGCCGGTGGCCGCGTCCTCACCGGGAACGGCGCCGTGACGAACTTCGTCGAGCGCCTCAACCGCTACCTCTGCCAGGAGCTCTGCCTGCCGCTCGAGGGAAGGCCGATCTTCGGAAACGAGGGCTTCAACCTGAAGTACGACCTCCCGTCCCTCCCCGCCATGAAGACCGTCGACGGTCCCTGCGGCGCCGCCGGGCGGGCCGTCACGGCGGCCGACCTCGACCGCGTCCTCCCCGTCGCCATCGCGCGGCTCCACCACGAGGAGTTCCGGAAGGTCCTCCTGACCTCGCAGCGGGAGAGCTGGGACCTGAACGACCGGGACGTGAGGTTCGCGCTGAACGACCACGACCCGGTCCGCTCCGGGGATGCGCTCCTCGTCCCGAGGCGGGGCGTGATCGTCTACCCCGACCCTCGGGGGAGCACGCACGGCTCGCAGTACGAGTACGACACGCACGTGCCTCTCGTCTTCTGGGGAGCCGGCGTGAAGGCCGGCGTCTCGGACGCCGAGCGGACCCCCTACGACTTCGCCCCGACCGTCGCCAGGCTCCTCGACGTCGACCTCCCCGACGCCGTCGGCAAGGCGATCGACCTGCCCCGGTAGCCCCCGCCTCAGCGCGAGGCCGCCCGCCGCTCGCGGGCGAGCCTCGCCATTTCGGCGCGCGCCTCGCGGGCCTCGTCCAGCCTCCCGTCCCCCTCCGCCGCCCGGGCGTACCTCTCCGCGACGACGTCGAGGTGCGAGCGGAGCAGCGTCGAGCGCGAGGCGCCGTCACGCGCCGCCGCGAAGGCGCGGCGGGCCTCGGCGAGCGCGTCTTCCTTCGCTCCCTGCCGCCGCCCGATCTCGGCCGCGAGGCCGAGAAGGAGCGCGGAGGTCTCGGAGGCACGGCCCTGTTCGGCCCGGACGGCGAGGAGAAGCGCCGCCGGATCGACCCCGGCGGCGAGCCGGCACTCCAGCGACCAGTATCTCGACTCGTCGGGATCGTCGTTCCCGAGGCGGGGGCAGGGACCGGAAGCGGTGCCCTCGCGCCAGCCGACGTACCAGCGCAGAGGCGCCGTCTGGTCGCTCGCCGCGGGGAAGCGGGCCTCGTGGCCGGCAAGCGCCGAACGGGCCTCGGCGGGCCGGCCGGCCTCGACGAGCGCGAGGACCGCTCCGGTGACGTAGTCGAAGGGGGGCCGTCCCCGTTTCATCGCGGAGACGGCCGAAAGCGCCCGCCCGTGCCAGCGGATGGCCGCCCCGAGCCGGCCGGCGAGGTGGAACGCCTGCCCGGCCTCGTAGGCGATCTCGGCAGAGAGGCTCGACGCCCCGACGAGCTCCTCGAGCAGCCGCCCGGCCGCCCGCTCGTCGCCCGCCCTGGCGAGGGATCGCGCGGAGAGCCGTCGCGCCCACTCGGCGAGGTACGGCTCGGAGGCGCGGTCGGCCTCGGAGGCCGCCTCGAGGCCCGCGCTCGCCGCGTCCGCGGGGAAGCCCCCGTCGGCCCTCTGCTGCGCGTCGCCGACGAGGAGCACGGCCCTGTCCCGCGCGGCCACCCGGACCGAGGCGCCGGCCGATCCCTCGACGAGCCCGAGGCCCGCGCTCGTCAGGACGTACGGCGGTCCGGTCCGGCGCCTGGCGAAGAGGAGGCGGCGGCTCCCGTCCCACTCCATCTCCCGGCCGAGCGCCTCCTCGCCGTCGAACCGCGGCCCGAGGGCGTACCAGAGGAGGTTCTGCGTCGCCGCTTCGCCGAGCACGGTCTCCGGCGTGCGCGCCGGAACGTGCTCGTCCGGCCCCCGCTCCTGCCGGCCCTCGGTCCCGCGCGGGGGAACGCGCACGGCGGCGAACCCCGTGTACCACCCCATCCTGTTGTTCGGCCCGGAGAAGACGAGCTCCTTCCTGCCGTCCCCGTCGAGATCGGCGGCGACCCGCACCATCTGGTGCCCGGCCGCCACGAACGCGACGCGCGAACGGCGGCCCACCGGCTCGTGGAGAACGGTGAAGCTCGGCCAGTAGAGGGCGTGGTGGAAGCTCACGGCCACCTCGTCCGTCCCGTCGCCGTCGAGGTCCGCGGCCAGCATCGCGCCCGGGAGAAAGTCGGGAGAGAAGGCGGAGAAGGCCGCCGCGGCCGACGGAAGGGAAGCCCCGTCGCGCCGCCGGCCGGTATCGGGGTCGAGGAAGGAGAGCTCGAAGAGGTCGGTCCGGCGGGCCCCGTCTCCCGACGGCGCCCGCGCGGCCCCGAGGATCGCGGCCAGGAGAAGGCGACCGTCGATCCTGGCGAGGGTGGTGTGAACCCCGACGTTGACGTCCTCCCGCGACCAGAGGACACGCCCCTGCCGGTCGAGCGCCGCGATTCCGCCCTCCCTCATCCCCTCGGTCCGGGCGGCGACGAGCCGGTCGAACTTCGGGGCGAACGGCCTCGCCAGGAGGAGGCCGATCCCGGCCAGGCCGATCGCGGCCGCGGTCGAGGCCCCCATGGCCCGGGCCCTTCGAGACCGGACCCCCGGCGTCGCCTTTCCCGCCGCGAGGTCCCGCGCGACCTCGCCCGCGCCCGCGTACCGGTCGCGCGGCGTCTTCGCGAGGAGACGGGTCACGATGCCGGCCAGCCAGGCGGGAGCCTCGGGCCGGAGCCGCCTCACGTCCCGGGGCGTCTCCTTCACGTGGGCCAGGATCGTCCCGATCGCAGAGTCCGCCCGGAGCGGGACCTCGCCGGCGAGCATCTCGTAGAGGACGACCCCGAAGGCGTAGAGGTCGCTCCGCGCGTCGAGCTCCTTCCCGAGGGCCTGCTCCGGCGAGAGGTACTCCGCGGTGCCGACGAGCCCCTCGGTCTCCGTCGCCCGGGACTCGGACCCGTCCCAGCGCCGCGCGAGGCCGAAGTCGGCCAGCTTCACGCACCCCCCGCCGTCGAGGAGGATGTTCCCGGGCTTCACGTCGCGGTGGACGATCCCGAGCCCGTGGAGCACGTGGAGCGCGCGGAGCACCTCGCCCCCGATCCGCAGGGCTTCCTTCACCGGCAGCGGCCCGGCCTGAAGCTTCGCGCGAAGCGACTCCCCTTCGACGAGCTCCATCGTCAGGAAGACCGTCTCCCCCGCCACGCCGATGTCGAAGACCCTGACGAGGTTCGGGCTCGCCGCGTCCCGGGCGACCGCCACCTCGCGCCGGAACCGCTTCAACGCCGCCTCGCTGACCCGGTCGGCCCTGAGGACCTTGAGCGCGACGGACCTCTTCAGCTCCCGGTCGAACGCTTCGTAGACGACGGCGGAGCCCCCGTGGCCGAGGACCGAGCGCACCTCGTATCGGGCGGCCACCTCGGTCCCCGGCGCGAACAGCCGGATGGAGGATGGCGCCGGCCGTACCGTCGCAGCGCGGGTCTCCGTCTCCTCGCTCCGCAAGAGGCACCCCCGAAGGTTCGTCGCGATTCTACCGGCCGGGGGGTGCGGGAGGGCCGCACAATCCGGACGTGGAAGACACCCCGCACCGAAGGCGCCCCCGGTACCCGGGCCGCAACCCGCGCCGGTTCGAAGACAGGTACAAGGAGCGTGACCCCTCCCGTTTTCCCGAGACCGTGGCCAAGGTCGTCGCCTCCGGCAAGACGCCGGCCGGGACGCACCGCCCGATCCTCGTCGCCGAGATCCTCGAGGCTCTCGGGCCCGCGCCCGGCCTCGTGGCCGTCGACGCGACTCTCGGCTTCGGCGGCCACGCGGCCGAGCTGCTGCCGAAGCTCCTCCCGGGCGGCCGCCTCGTCGGCCTCGACGCCGATCCCGTCGAGCTCCCGAAGACCGAGGCCCGCCTCAGGGCCGCCGGATACGGCGAGGACGTCCTCACCGTGCGCCGGTCCAGCTTCGCGGGGCTGCAGAAGGTCCTCGCCGGGCTGGGCCTTCCCGCCGTCGACCTCGTCCTCGCCGACCTCGGCGTCTCCTCGATGCAGCTCGACGACCCGTCACGCGGATTCACCTTCCGCGAGGACGGCCCCCTCGACATGCGGATGAACCCCGCGCGCGGCCTCCCGGCGAGAGACCTTCTCGCGCGCCTTCCCGAGGAACGCCTCGCGACCCTCCTCCGGGAGAACGCCGACGAGCCGCACGCCGCGGAGATCGCCCGGGCCCTCGTCGCGGCCCGCGAGCGCGCGCCCGTCGCGACGACCCTCTCCCTCGCCGCGGCCGTTCGCGAGGGCCTCGCCTCGCTGCCGGAGCGGACCCGCGCCGAGGAGGGCGACGACCCGGTGAGGCGGACGTTCCAGGCCCTCAGGATCGAGGTCAACGACGAGCTCGGGGCGCTCCGGGCCTTCCTCGCGGCGCTCCCCTCCTGCCTCGCTCCCGGCGGGCGCGTCGCGATCCTGACCTTCCACTCGGGGGAGGACCGCCTCGTGAAGAAGGCGTTCCAGGCCGGGGCCCGGGAGGGGGTCCTCACCTCCTGGTCCCGCGAGCCGGTCCGCCCCGGGCTCGAGGAGCTCCGGGCGAACCCGCGCGCCCGCGCCGCCAAGCTGCGAACGGCTCTCCGCGCGGGGACGGCCGTTCGCCCCGCGTCATAAGATCTCCCCATGCCGACTGCAGAGTGCGCGACCCCGAAGACCCTTCTCGGAACGGCCCGCTGGGAGTGGTGGGAATGGTGGCTCGACCGCAAGACCCGCTGGGTCCGCGACGACGTGAAGCAGCTCGACGAGGGGGTCTTCCGGACCCTCGCCGCCGGGACCGGGCTGCCCGTGATCCACCAGCGTTCGACCTTTCCCTTCAAGGACGTGAGGGACGGCGCCGACCGTTTCCTCGGGATGGCCAAGGGGGGAGAGCGCCCCTACGCCCGCATCTACACCCGTCTCGGCAACCCGACGACCGAGTACCTCGAACGGGTCCTCTTCCAGCTCGAGGCGCACCACGTCATCGAGAAGGCGCTCGCGGTGGACGAGAAGGAGCCGACGATCGGCGCCCTCATCTTCGGCTCGGGGATGGGGGCGATCTCCACGCTCGCCCTGTCCGTCTGCCGGGCGGGCGACGCCATCCTCGCCGGAAACGTCTACGGCTGTACCGACAGCCTGTTCCGCGGCCTCGGCAAGTTCGGCGTCGAGGCGGTCTTCTGCGACATGGGGAACGTCGCGGCCGTCGAGCAGGCGCTCGAGGACCACCCGAACATCTCCATGGTCTTCCTCGAGTCGCCCGAGAACCCGACGCTCCGGATCGCCGACATCGAGGCGATCTCGCGCCTCACCGAGCCCCGCGGCGTGCTCCTCGTCGTCGACAACACCGTCTGCTCGCCGTACCTCCAGCAGCCGTTCCGCCTCGGGGCCGACCTCGTCATGCACTC
>CALMDF010000234.1 GCA_937864895.1 uncultured Holophagales bacterium
CGCGGCTTCGGGGGCGTCGGCGGCGTCTACGCGCGCCGGCTGGGAGAGCCCGGCGAGGTCGCGCTCCGGGCGGACGAGACGTTCCCGACGGCGTCCCTCGTCAAGGTCCCGATCCTTCTCGGTCTCCTCGACCGCGTGGAGCGGAAGGAGCTCTCCTTCTCCGAGCCCCTCGTCTTCACAAAGGAGCGCGTCTACCCGGGCGAGGACCTGCTCGCGCGCTTCGCGGAAGGGGAGAAGGTGACGGTGCCCGAGCTGATCTTCCTGATGGAGTCGAAGTCCGACAATTCCGCCAGCCTCTGGTGCCAGGAGCTCGCGGGCGGGGGAAAGGCGATCAACGCCTGGCTCGACGCGAAAGGGTGGAAGGCGACGCGCGTGAACTCGCGGACGCCGGGCCGGGAGAAGGAGCGCGAGACCTGGGGCTGGGGCCAGACCACGCCGCGCGAGATGGCCGGCCTTCTCGTCGCGATCAGGGAGCGGCGCGCCGTCTCACCCGGAGCGGACGCCTACGCCGATCGCGCCCTCGGCCGGACCTTCTGGACCGACGAGGCCCACTCGTCGATCCCGCCGTCGGTCCACGTCATCTCGAAGCAGGGGGCCGTGAACGCCTCGCGGTCGGAGGCCCTCCTCGTCTCGGCGCCGTCGGGACCGTTCGTCCTCTCCGTCATAACGAAGGAACAGAAGGACCAGATCTGGGAGCCGGCGAACGCCGGCTACCGGCTGCTCCGGAAGGTCACCGCGCTCGCATGGGCCCGCTTCGAGCCGGGGCTTCCATTCCCGCCGGCCCTCGACGGCCCGGCCTGGCCGTGACGGCCGGGACACCCGGGAGGCCGATGAAAGGCCCGGGGCCAAAGCCCCCGGGCCTTTCCTCAGGTCTCTCCTGAAGGAACGGGATCAGCTCTTCGGGGCGGCGGGCGCCTCGGCCTTCTTTCCGGCCTCGGAGGCGCACTTCGCCTTTTCCTCGGGCGAGCACTTCTTGCAGTCCTTGCAGGTCGCCGGGTCGCACTTCTTGTCGGCGGTCGTCGCGGCGTCCTTCTTCGCGCAGCAGGTGGCCTTGGCGGCGTGGCCGGCGCAGTCGGCGCCGGAGGCGGCGAGGGCGGCCGGGGCTGCAAAGAGGCCGAGGGCGAGGACGAGGGAAGAGATCTGACGCATGGGATTCTCCTTTTCTCTTTTCGAGGTGTTCTGCGGAACAGGGATCGCGCGTTCCGCGAAATCAGCTTCCGGGCGCCATGACGACGAGCGGCAGAAGGGTCGCCGCGAAGGCGAACGCGAAGAGCGCGCGGTAGCGGAGCCCGTGCCTCGTCGGCATGTCGCGCGGACTATGGAAGATCCGTGCCACTCTCCGTGGGGAATCCCGGCCGGCGAGCTCGGCGATCGCGGCGGGCGGGAACGGTAGGATCCTCTGGGCGTCCGGAATTCCATCGAACGCCGAGGAGCTGGAATGAGCGACCGTTTTTCGAGCCCGACCTACCTCGTGAGGAGGAAGGTCTTCACCCTTGCCGGCGCGGCCTTCCACATCCGGGACGCCCAGGGGCAGCTCGTCCTCTACTCGAAGCTGAAAGCCTTCAAGCTGAAGGAGGACCTTCGCCTCTTCACGGGCGAGGACATGACGGAGGAGCTCCTGGCTATCCACGCCCGGAAGGTCCTCGACATCTCCGCCACGTACGACGTCACGGACTCCGTGACGGGCGAGCGGGTCGGCGCCGTGAGACGGAAGGGGATCCGGTCGATCCTCCGCGACGAGTGGCTCCTCCTGGACCCGAACGACCGCGAGGTCGGCGTCGTCCGCGAGGACTCGATGGGCCTGGCGCTCCTGCGCCGTTTCCTGACGAACCTCGTCCCGCAGAGGTACGACGTCGAGTGGATGGGGCAGCCGGTCGCGACCGTCCGCCAGAACTTCAACCCGTTCGTCCTGAAGCTCACGGTGGACTTCTCCCCGGACGACGCCCGGATCCTCGACCGCCGGCTGGGACTGGCCG
>CALMDF010000235.1 GCA_937864895.1 uncultured Holophagales bacterium
TCCTCCCGGGCGGAGTGAGGACAGAGGTCGACGAGCACGAGCTCCCCGAAGAGTAGACGGGCCTCCTTCGGGCACGGGCGTCGGGCGGGGGCCCCGCCCCCGCGTCCCCGTGCCGCTCCGCGGGCGATTTCCCGGGACCGTCCCTACTTCTTCCGGAGCTCCATGAGGACCTGCTTCGCGACGGCCTTCAGCGTGTCGAAGACGCCGACGCCGGTCGGGGCCGTGGCCTCGAAGGTCGGCTCGCCCTTGTAGTTCAGCTGACGGTACATCTCGTCGGCCGCGATCGCGGTCGGGAGGTCGCGCTTGTTGAACTGCAGGACGTAGGGGATCGTCGCGAGGTCGAAGCCGTGGTCCCGGAGGTTCTTCTCCAGGTTCTGGAGCGACTCGACGTTCGCGTCCATCCGGGCTTCCTGCGAATCGGCCACGAAGACGACGCCGTCCACCCCCTTGAGGATCAGCTTCCGGCTCGCGTCGTAGAAGACCTGGCCCGGGACGGTGTAGAGGTGGAAGCGGGTCTTGAAGCCGCGCACCGTGCCGAGGTCCAGCGGGAGGAAGTCGAAGAAGAGCGTCCGGTCCGTCTCGGTCGCGAGCGAGATCAGCTTCCCCTTCGCCGCCGGGTTCGTCCGGTCGTAGATGTACTGGAGGTTCGTGGTTTTCCCGCAGAGACCCGGACCGTAGTAGACGATCTTGCAGTTGATCTCGCGGGCGGCGTAGTTGATGAAGGTCATCGGCTCGGCACCCTCAGACAATCCCCCGCGGGGCGGGAGTTTCCCTCAGCGTGTCGACGGGGCGCGGCTCTCATGCTCACTCCCGGAAGAGGCTGTCGATGTCCTCGTCGGTGATCTCGGCAAAGGGGGAGTCGATCCCCTCCTGCCGCCTCTCCTTCTCCTCTTCGACCTTCCGCTGGATGGTGACGAAGATCCTCTCGAGGTCCTGCGTCGCCTTGCGCACGCGGAGCCTGACGAGGCCGAGCGACGAGCGCTCGTCGAAGATGATGACGAGGATCACCCTCTGACCGACGATGGAGATGTAGACGTTGTCCTTTTCCCCCTCGTGGAAGAGGACGGGGAACTCCTTCTCGCCGATGAGCTTGGCGAGGCCGTCCGTCGCGGCGACGTTGCCGGCCGTCAGCGACGCGAGGGAGGTCGTGTCGAGCGACTCGAGATCCCCCTGGGCGGCGATCTGCTGGCCGTTCTTGTCGACGATGAAGACGACCTTCGCCTGGGCGTCTGCCTTCAGTCGCCCGATTACTTCTTTTATCTGCTGAAACTCCTCGTCGAAGAGGACGAAGTCCGTCATAAAGCGCCGATCCTCGCTAGTGTAACCGATGCCCCCGCGTCACTTGCCGCCTAGACCTCCCGGCGGCCGGAGAGGGACCGCCCGAGGGTGACCTCGTCGGCGAACTCGATGGCGGCGCCGACGGGGAGCCCGAAGGCGATTCGGGTGACGCGGACCCCGAGCGGCTTGAGCCGCCTCGCGAGGTAGAGCGCGGTCGCTTCTCCCTCCACGTTCGGGTTCGTGGCCAGGACGACCTCGGAGACGCCCGCGGCGGCCCTCTCGAGGAGGCCGGCGACGTGGAGGTCGTCGGGCCCGATCCCCCGAAGCGGCGCGAGCGCCCCGCCGAGGACGTGGTAGCGACCCCGGAACTCTCTCGTGCGCTCGAGGACCTCGACGTCGAACGGCTCCTCGACCACGGCGAGCAGGGAGGCGTCGCGCGCCGGGTCCGAGCAGAGGGCGCAGGGATCCTCCTCGGTGAGGGCGTGGCAGACGGAGCAGGTCCTCGTCCTCTCGCGCGCCTCGAGGACCGCCCGCGAGAGCCCCGCGGCCTCGGCCTCGGGCGCCACGAGGAGGAAGTGGGCGATCCGGCGCGCGCTCTTGGGGCCGATCCCCGGGAGGCGCTCCAGCGCCGCCACGAGACGCGAGAGCGCGGGAAGCGCGGTCACGGCTTGCGCTCGACGGGCTTCACGTCGGCGATCTCGCCGTCGAAGAGGTCGAGGATCTTCTTCACCCGCTCGTCCCCGGCGGCGCGCTTCTTCAGGTTCTCGCGCTCGAGCTTCTCGGGGTCGGCGGCCGCGGCGGCGGCCGTCAGGTCGCCTCCCGCGGGCTCGGCGCTCTCGACGACGACGTGCGCCTTCGAGCCCAGGACGCTCGTCGCGGCCGCCTCGAGGATCTTCTTCATCGCGGCCTCGCCCAGCCGGCTCGCCAGGGGCGGGCTCGGCGGGTCGAGGACGAGGCGGATCGTCCTGCCGTCGACGACGACGGAGACGTCCTCGAGGGCGGCGCCGAGGTTCCCGTTCTGCTTCTCCACCGCCTCGCGGAACGCGATCGCCGCGTCGGCGACCTGGGCGGGCTCGGGATCGGCCGGCTCGAGGGGCGTAAGGCCGACGAAGCGGGGGGTCTCGGGGACGGCCGGAGACGGCCGGGCCTCCGCGGGGGCCGGCCGGCGCGGCGGCTCGGGCTGAGGCGCGGGGGGGCGGGCCGGCGCGGGCGCGGGCGTCCCTGCCGCCGCCGGAGCCGGCATCGGGA
>CALMDF010000236.1 GCA_937864895.1 uncultured Holophagales bacterium
GAAGCTCGCCGGCTTCTTCGTCGAGGGACGCGGCATCGCCCGGCACGGCTACCCGCTGAAGGTCGAGGCCACCGGGGAGGCCGGGGTCGTCACGTCGGGCACCCAGACGCCGACCGTGGGAAAGGCCCTCGGCCTCGCCTACGTCCCTCTCACGGCCACGGCCCTCGGCACGCGTCTCCTCGTCGACGTCAGGGGAAAGGACCTTCCCGCCGTCGTCGTGCCGACCCCCTTCTACAAGCGCCCCTCCGCCTAGGACATCTCCGCTGAGGAGTCGAAAGCCATGAGCAGCTATCCGGACGACCGCTTCTACTCGAACAGCCACGAGTGGATCCGCGTGGACGGCGAGACCGCCACCATCGGCATCACCGACCACGCCCAGAAGGAGCTCGGAGACGTCGTCTTCGTCGAGCTGCCCGACGTCGGGGAGATCTTCGACGAGGGCCAGGAGTTCGGCACGATCGAGTCGGTCAAGGCCGTATCGGAGCTCTTCCTTCCCATCGCCGGCGAGATCGTCGAGGTCAACAAGGGTCTCGTCGACGAGCCGAACGCGGTCAACGAGGACCCGCACGGGGACGGCTGGCTCGTCAGGGTCAAGGTGACTTCCGACGGGGCTCTCGACAGCCTGATGAACGCGGCCGCGTACGAGAAGTTCGTCGAGGAAGAGGCGAAGGCCTGACCCCCATCCGTCCCCGTTCCGCGGCGTAGAACGAGGGAGCCCGCGCGTCCGCGCGGACGCCCGGGAGATCCCGCATGCGTTACATTCCCAACAGCCCCGCCGAGCAGGCGGCTCTCCTCCGGGAGGTCGGCGTCGCCTCCGTCGACGACCTCTTCGCCACCGTCCCCCTCGAGGTTCTCAGGAAGGACCCACCGCCGCTTCCGCCCCCGATGTCGGAGGTCGAGCTGCGACGGGAGCTGGGCGCCATGGCCGCGAAGAACGCCGCCGCTACCTGCTTCGCGTCGTTCCTCGGGGCCGGGCTCTACGCCCATCATTCGCCCGCCTTCGTCTCGCAGCTCCTCCTGCGCGGCGAGTTCCTGACGTCGTACACGCCGTACCAGCCCGAGGTCTCGCAGGGGACGCTCACGGCGATCTGGGAGTTCCAGACGCACGTCTCCCTCCTGACGGGGATGGACGTCGCGAACGCCTCGATGTACGAGGGCGCGTCGGCCTTCGTCGAGGCGATCCTCATGGCCGAGCGGCTCACGAAGAAGCGGACGAAGGTCGTCGTCTCGAGGACGATCCACCCGGAGTACCTGCGGACTCTCTACACCTACCTCGCGAACCTCGGCTTCGAGGTCGTGGAGGTCCCGGCCGGCGCCGACGGCGTCACGAGCGCCTCCGGCCTCGCCGCGGCCGTGGACGACACGACGTTCGCCGTCGCCGTCCAGTCGCCGAACGTCTTCGGCCTCGTCGAGGACTGGTCCGTCGCCGCGGAGGCCGCCCACGCCCAGGGCGCCCTCGCCGTCGGCGTCGTGAACGAGATGTTCTCTCTCGCCCTCCTGACGCCCCCGGGCGAGGCCGGCATCGACATCGCCTGCGGCGACGCGGCGTCGTTCGGCATCCCGGCCTCCTTCGGCGGCCCGCTCGTCGGGTTCCTGGCCTGCCGCGACGGATTCAAGCGGCAGATCCCCGGCCGGCTCGTCGGCCGCCTCGAGACGCCCGAAGGCCCCGTTTTTGCGCTCACCCTCTCGACGCGCGAGCAGCACATCCGGCGCGAGAAGGCGACGTCGAACATCTGCACGAACCAGGGGCTCTTCGCCCTGGCGGCGACGATGACCCTGACCGCCCTCGGCAAGCACGGCCTGCGCGAGACGGCCCTGCAGTGCCTCTCGAAGGCCGAGTACCTGAAGTCGGGCATCGCGAAGCTCGGGACCGGGAAGTTCTCCGTCCCCTTCCCGGGGGCGACGTTCAACGAGTTCGCGCTCCGCTCGGGCCCGCCCGTCGGCGAGGTCCTCGGGCGGCTCGAGAAGGCGCAGATCCTCGGCGGCGTGCCCTACGCGCGGCTCGCCCCCGGGGCGGGCGAGCACGAGGACCTCCTGCTCGTCGCGACGACCGAGCGGATCCGCCGCGAGGACCTCGACCGGTTCCTCGACGTCCTGAAGGGGTTCTGAAGATGAGCGACCACGGAAACCTCGAGAACCCCGTCCTCGACGCCTCGAAACTGGACCGGCGGCGTCGCGCCTCCTCGATCTTCGACGCCTCGCGTCCCGGCCGCCGCGGAGTCCTCCTTCCGCCGCTCGACGTGCCGGGTTCGGACCCCGGGGCTCTCTTCGGGAAGCTCCACCGGGCCGAGGTGGAGGGAGAGGTGGAGGCGTCCGAGGTGGACGCCGTCCGGCACTTCACCCGCCTCTCCCAGAAGAACATGTCGATCGACGCCCAGCTCTACCCGCTCGGGTCGTGCACGATGAAGCACAACCCGCGGATCAACGAGGAGATCGCCCGCCTCGCCGGCTTCGCGGACGTCCACCCGTACACCCCGGAGCACCTCTCCCAGGGGGCCCTCGAGCTCATGGCCCGCCTCGAGGCCGCCCTGATCGCCCTGACCGGGTTCGCCCGCGTCACGCTCCAGCCCTCGGCCGGGGCCAATGGCGAGCTGGCCGGCTGCCTCATGCTGCGCGCCGCCCACGTGAAGGCCGGCGCGCCGCGGAAGTACATCCTCGTCCCCGACTCGGCCCATGGCACGAACCCCGCCTCGGCCCACTTCGCCGGCTACGAGGTGAAGGAGCTCGCCTCTTCCGCCCGTGGGACGCTCGACCTCGCCGAGCTCGAGAAGAAGATGACCGACGAGGTCGCCGCCGTGATGATCACGGTGCCGAACACCCTCGGCGTCTTCGAGGAGAACATCCTCGACGTCTCGCGGATCGTCCACTCGAAGGGGGGCTACGTCTACCTCGACGGGGCCAACTTCAACGCCTTCGTCGGCAAGGTCCGCCCGGCCGACATGGGCGTGGACGTCATGCACATGAACCTGCACAAGACGTTTTCGACGCCCCACGGCGGCGGCGGCCCCGGCGCCGGGCCCGTGGGAGTCGGCGCGGCGCTCGTGCCGTTCCTCCCCGTCCCGACCGTCGAGCCCGAAGGGGCGGGCTTCCGGCTCGACTTCGACCGCCCCGACTCCATCGGCCGGATGCGGACCTTCTACGGGAACTTCGGCGTCCTCGTCAGGGCCCTCACGTACATCCTCTCGTACGGGCAGGAGATCGGCGAGGTCGCCGAGAACGCCGTCCTGAACGCGAACTACCTCCGCAAGAAGCTCGCCCCCTTCTACCACCTGAAGTACGACGCCCCGAGCTACCACGAGG
>CALMDF010000237.1 GCA_937864895.1 uncultured Holophagales bacterium
GGTAGTTCATGTAGTAGAGGCCGAACTCGGTGCCGCCGAGGGCCGGGACGAAGAGGCGGAACGCCGCGCCGTACTGGCCGTCGTCGTCCGCCTTCCGGCTGTCGGCGCGGGGAACGGCGACGCCGACGGGGTTGCCCGGGATGTTGAAGCCGACGGGGATCGTGTCCGGGGCCGCGCCGAACCCGAGCATGACCTTCGTCGCGCCGCCGCCGGCCAGGTCGGTCGTCGAGAAGTAGCTGCCGACCGGGTCGACCTTGGTCTCGGACCAGGCGTACTGCCAGAAGCCCTCGAGCGAGGTGTTCTTCGAGGGCTTGACGCTCAGGAAGACGGCGCCCACCGGGAGGAGGGCGTCGCGCAGCTCGGCGCCGGGCACGCGCAGGGCGCTGACGTCGACCGGGTTGAGAGCGTTGATGCCGCCCTGGATGAACGTGCTCTCGCCCCAGTTGATGACCTGCCAGCCGGCGCGGATCTCTACGGGGACCGGACCGACGTCGAACTTGCCCCAGACGAAGGCGTCGCGGAACTCGCCCCGGCTGCCGACGCGCTCGAGGGCGTCCTCGCTGAGCGGCGTCCGCGCGCGCGAGCCGTCCTCGTTCTCCGTGTCGTAGAACCCGTAGGCCCTCACGAAGGCGCCGAAGCCCTTGTAGCTGACCTCGAGCTCGGTCGTCGCCTTGAAGGCGTTGCTCGCGATTCCGGTGTCGTAGTTGAGGTTCCCGTCGTCGCCGTTCACGGAGAAGGCCTTGCCGCCGGCGCCGAGGCCCACGATCGCCGGGTCCCTCTTCTCGAGCCGGGTGAAGAGGCCGTAGGTGAGCGTCGTGTCCCAGCTCCAGTGGAGGTCGCCCTCCTTGCCGTCGATCGCGTGCGCTCTCCAGGCCGGAGGCACGAGGAGCGCTGCTGCGAGCGCCGCGAATACGACACTCCTGCTCGTCTGTCGGTATACCTTCATCATGTCTCCCCCTTCGCGGAAATGCGGGCTTGCGGCGGAGGCTATTACAGAGCCGGGATTTTTCGTACAGGAACCGTGCTGGAGACGGGGAGGTGCGCTAGCACGAGCCTGCCCTTACGCTACGCGCTAGCGCGTAGCGCAGCCGGGCGGGGCCGGCGCAACGCGCCCGCCCCGCCGCGGCCGTCCGGTCAGGGGCGGGCGTGGCTGTCGATGACCCTCTCGATCGCGCGGCGGCAGACGGGGCAGAAGCCGCCCTCGGTGCGGGTGAACATGATGCAGTCGGCCGAGGAGCGGTAGAGGCCCTTCGCCTCGTAGGCCGCGCCCTCGAACGCCCCGACCTTCCCGAGGTACGGCTCCTTCGCGAAGAAGGCGGACTCGACCTTCCTCTGCTCGCGGAAGAGGTCGTCGATCTCCGCGGGGGGCGCGCCCGCCGCGAGGAGCGCCCTGCGGCGGGCCTGGAACCCGTGCGAGGTCCTCTCGAAGGGCTCCTTGGACCAGGGGGTCGGGAGCGGCGTCCCGGTCTCGACGAGGTCCCTCCACTTCAGGTTCGCGGGGTCCTTCAGCGCGGTCACGTTCGGCTCCCACGGCTCGGGGAGGTCGGCGGCGCCCGTCTCGTAGGCGACGTCGGAGGTGTAGTACTCGTCGGCGAGGGCGGCGAAGTGGTGGCCGAACTCGTGGACGAAGACGTACTCGGCGAACCCCGTGTCCGCCGAGGCCGTCGCCTGGTGGTTGTAGATGCCGCCGCCGCCGTACCGGGCGTCGTTCACGAGGATCTCGATCGCGTCGTACGGGGCCTGGGCCGCGGCGTCTCGCAGGGACCGGTCGTCGTAGGTGAGGACGTAGCGCTCGGAGCCGAAGACGTTGTACTGGACCTGGAGCGGGGTCCTGCGGAAGAGCTTCGACTGCGGCCGGTGCGCTCCCCCCCCGCCCGAGGCGAGGTCGAGGGCCCGGACGTTGAAGTCGCTCTTGCGGGACTTGAACGGCTCGTATCGGAAGAGCGTGTCGACCATCCTCCTCACGTCGGCCCGGAACTTCGGGAGGTCCTTCGCGGCGTACCCTTCGCCGAGGACGAGGAGGTCGACCTTCTCCGTCGGGGGGCCGTTCTCGAAAACGGTCCAGACCGTGCCGAGCTTCGGGGGGGGCGCGGGGTTGACGTCCTGGGAGGCGGGGTCGACGAGGGTCTGCCAGACCTCCCGGAAGAGGTTCTGCCGGTCGCGCTTCTTGAGGACGACCTGGGCGGGACGGAGGGGCCACGGGAATCGGAGAGACTCGCGGAAGGTGCGGTGCGCCGTCTTCGCCTCGGGCGTCGTCTCCCACTCCGCGTAGATGCTCGAGTACCCGCGGGCGAAAAGGAGGCGACCGGTCGAGGGCTCGAGGACCTCGAAGCGGTAGTGGCCGAGCCCGAGGCTGTCGTCGGTCCTCGAGAGGCTCCCCGGCCACGGGCCGTCGCTCACGATCCGGTCGACGGCGACGATCTCGGTCCCCTTCCCGCCCGTGTGGAGGAGGTCGACGCGCATCGTCTCCGGCGTGAAGTCGCCGAGGAGCCTCGCCGCGGACGCCGCGCCGGGCGCGGGCCGGACGGGGGCGATGAGAAGGGCCGCGGCGGCCGCGGCCGAGAGGGGGAGGAGCGTGCGGGTTCTCATGCTTCGTCCTTCGGGGACGATCCTATCGGACGGGTCTATCCTCTTCTCGTGATCCGCGCGTTCGTCGCCGTCCCGATCGAGGAGGGGGTGGTGAGGAGGCGACTCCTGGGGGCCCGGAGCCTGCTCCCGCCGCTGCAGGGCCTCCGTTGGATTCCCGAGGGCCAACTCCACTTCACGATCAGGTTCCTCGGGGAGATCGAGGAGGAGCGCGTTTCCGCCGCGAGGACGGCGACGGCGACGGCGGCAGCCGCCGTGTCCGTCCCGTTCCGCCTCGCCCTCGAGGGGCTGGGGTCCTTCCCGCCGCGGGGCCCGGCCCGGGTCCTCTGGGCCGGGTGCGGCGAAGGGGCCGGCGCGCTCACGGCCCTCGCCCGGGCCGTCGAGGAGGCCTTCGCCCTCGAGGGCTTCCCTCGGGAGGATCGCCCCTTCTCGCCCCATCTCACCCTCGGGCGGGTGAAGGACCCCGGAAGCGGCCAGCGCCTCTCGCGGGTCCTGGCGACCGTCCCGTCCGAGCCCTTCGGGGAGGTCCTCGTCTCGACGCTCGTCCTCTTTCGAAGTGACCTGACGACCCGCGGGCCGGACTACACCGAACTCTTCCGGGCGGCGATAGAATCCCCTGCTGCACCGCAATAGAGGCCCGTTCCGGGCCGGAACGAGGAGAGAACGATGAT
>CALMDF010000238.1 GCA_937864895.1 uncultured Holophagales bacterium
GCTGGGGGTCTTGCAGGGTCTGACCGAGTTCCTGCCGGTCTCCTCGAGCGCCCATCTCATCCTCGTCCAGAGGCTCCTGCCCGGTTTTTCGCAGACCGGGATCCTCTTCGACGTCATGCTCCACGTCGGGACGCTCGTGGCCGTCGTCGTCTACTTCCGGGAGAAGATCGGCGCCCTGCTCCGCGGCGCGGTCTCCCGCGACGCCCGCGCGCGTCGCGCCGCCTGGCGGGTGGCGCTCCTCCTCGCCGTTTCCGTCGGCCTGACGGGCGTCCTGACCCTCCCTCTCAAGAAGTTCGCCCTCGAGGGGATGGACAACCTCACGCGCATGGGCCTCGCCCTCCTCACGACGTCGGCGCTCCTCGCGGTGGCGCAGGCCGTGGGCCGGAGGCGGGGCGACGGAGGGCGTACGCTCGAGGAGATGCGTCTCTTCGACGCGGCCCTCATCGGGGCGTTTCAGTCGCTCTCGGCCCTCTTCCGGGGTCTCTCCCGCTCCGGGAACACGATCTCCATGGGCCTCTTCACAGGTCTCTCCCGTCGAGCCGCGGCCGAGTACGCGTTCCTCCTCTCGGTCCCGACGATCCTCGCCGCGGCCCTCGTCGAGAACGTCAGCGAGTACCGCGAGACGGGGCACCTCGTGACGGCAGGGAGCCACGCCGGCATCTACCTCGCCGGCATGGCGGCGGCCGCCGTCGTCGGTTACGTCGCGGTCGCCGCCCTGCTTCGCCTCGTCGTGTCGATGAAGCTCCAGCCGTTCGTCGTCTACTGCGCCGTCCTCGGCTCCGCGGTCCTTTACGCGGGCCTCCGCTGACGCCGATGACCGAGACCGCCCGTAAGCCCGAAGCGCCTCGCCGCCGGCGCGACGAGTTCCTCGGCATCCTCGTCGTCGCGGCCGGCCTGCTCCTCTTCGCCGCGCTCTTCTCTTACGACCCCGCGGACCCGTCACTCTTCTCGGCGGTGGCCGACGCCGACGCCCGGCCGGGAAACTGGGCGGGGCGCGTCGGGGCCTCCTTCGCCGACGGGGCCCTGCAGTTCTTCGGCTACGCCGCGTTCGTCCTCCCGATCGTCGTCCTCGTCTACGGAATCGCGCTTTTCCGGTCGCGGGCCGTCGGGGCCTGGGGGACGAAGGCGCTCGGGCTCCTCGTCGTCCTCCTCACGGCCGCTCCCCTCTTCCACCTCGCGCTCGGGCGTCCGCAGCTGCTCGGCGGGGCCCTCGGCGCCGGAGGGTTCGTGGGCGACCTCGTCGCCGGCACCCTCGTCGCCGCGTTCAACCCGCCCGGCGCGGCGCTCGCCCTCTCGGCCGGCCTCCTCATCGGAGTCCTCCTCATCGCCTCGCTCTCCCTCGGCGAGGCGTTCCGCCGGGGGGCCCTTCACACGTCGGCGTCCTGGGCGGCGTGGAAGCGCGACCGCGAGCGGAAGAGGCAGGTGGAAGAGAAGGAGCGGACGCGCCGCGCGGTCGTGCAGAAGCACCTCGAGCGGGCGCGCGAGGCGCCGCCGGAGGCGGAGGACGAAGAGGAGCCGGGGGGAGAGGTCGTCGCGATTCCTTCGATCGCGACGCTGCGCGTGCGCGAGAAGAGCGGCTCGGGGCAGTTCTCCATCCGGCGCGCCGCGGGCGGCCCGGCCGCGGCCGGCGCGGAGCCGGGAGCTGCGACGGCGTCGGCGCACACGCCCCCCGTCCCGGTCCGGCCTTCTCCCGTCTCCCGCCCGGCGCAGCTTAAAAAGCCGGAGCCGCCACCGCAGCGGATCCTCCCCTTCCCCTCGCCGAAGGAGTCGAACGGCTGGATCTTCCCGCCCGAGAAGCTCCTTCGCCCCGCGCCGAAGAGGGACCGCGACAAGAGCCGCGAGGAGTTCCAGCAGACGATGGAGCTCATCGCCGCCAAGTGCCTCGAGTTCGGCGTCGAGGGGGTGGTCGACAGCTACCGGCCCGGGCCCGTCGTGACGACCTACGAGTTCAAGCCCTCGGCGGGCGTCAAGGTGGCGCAGGTGGCCGGCCTCGAGAACGACCTCGCGCTCGCCCTGGCGGCCGAGAAGGTCCGCATCGAGCGGATCCCGGGGCGGGCGGCGATCGGCATCGAGGTGCCGAACCGCAGCCGCGACCTCATCTCGCTCCGCGAGATCGTCGAGAGCGAGAAGTTCAAGCGCTCCCCGTCGCTCCTGACGATCGCCCTCGGCATCGACGTCGAGGGGACGCCCGTCGTCGCGGACCTCGCCCGGATGCCCCACCTCCTCGTCGCCGGCATGACCGGCGCGGGCAAGAGCGTCGGCGTGAACGGGATGATCACGTCGATCCTCTACAAGGCGCGCCCCGACGAGGTGAAGTTCATCTTCGTCGACCCGAAGATGAACGACATGAAGGACTACGACGACCTGCCGCACCTCCTCGTGCCGGTCGTCGTCGACCCGAAGAAGGCGGCGAACGCGCTGAAGTGGGCCGTGGACGAGATGGAGGGGCGCTACAAGCTCCTTTCGGAGTGGCCCGGCGTCCGCAACATCGAGCAGTACAACGCCGCGATCCGGGACCCCGAGGCCGTCGCCGAGGTGCGCGAGAAGATCGGCGAGAAGCTGAAGGCCGACGGGCCGAACGGCACCATCTCCCCGATGCCTTACATCGTCGTCGTCATCGACGAGCTCGCCGACCTCATGATGACCGCTCCGAAGGACATCGAGGAGTCGGTCGCGCGCCTCGCCCAGAAGGCGCGCGCCGTCGGCATCCACCTCATCCTCGCGACCCAGCGCCCGTCGGTCGACGTCATCACGGGGACGATCAAGGCGAACCTCCCGTGCCGCATCTCCTACACGACGCGGACGAAGATCGACGCGCGGACGATCCTCGACGCGACCGGGGCCGAGGCGCTCCTCGGGCAGGGGGACATGCTCTTCCTCCCGCCTGGGACCTCGTACCTGCAGCGCGTCCACGGCGGCTTCGTCTCGGGAGAGGAGATCAAGGAGATCTGCCGCTTCCTGAAGAAGCAGGCGAAGCCGATCTACGACGACTCGGTCACCGCCGACCGCGAGCCCGTGATGGAGGCGAACGGACGGGGCGGAAAGGCGAGCCCCGACGACGCGGACCCGATGTACGACCAGGCGGCGCGCCTCGTCGTGAGGGAGCGGATGGCCTCGATCTCGTTCCTCCAGCGGAGGCTCGAGATCGGCTTCTCGCGGGCGGGCAAGCTCATCGACATGATGCAGCGCGACGGCCTCGTCGGCCCGCCGAGCGGGGGAGCCAAGAGCCGCGAGGTCCTCGTGCCCCCCGACTACTACGACGACGTCGACCGCCAGCCGCGCTGAGGGACGGGACGCCACCGGGATGCGCATCGTCTTCTTCGGCTCGCCCGACTTCGCCCTCCCCTCGCTCGACGGCCTCGCCGCCGCGGGGCACGAGATCGTCCTCGCCGTGTCGCAGCCGGCGAAGCCCGTCGGGCGCTCGGGAGCCCCGGCGGACCCGCCCGTGGCCCGCCGCGCCCGGGAGCTCGGCCGCCCCGTCTTCCAGCCCCCGACGCTGAAGGACGAGGCGGCCTTCGCGCGTCTCGCGGAGACGGCGGCCGACGTCTTCGTCGTCGTCGCCTACGGGAAGATCCTCGCCCAGCGCGTCCTCGACCTTCCCCGGCTCGGCTGCGTCAACGTCCACGGCTCGGTCCTCCCGCGCTGGCGGGGGGCCTCGCCCGTCCAGGCGGCGCTCCTCGCCGGCGACGCCACGACGGGCGTCTCGATCATGCGGATGGAGGCCGGGATGGACACGGGGCCCGTCTGGGCCGCGGCGCAGACGCCGATCGCCGACGGCGAGGACGCGGGGAGCCTGTCGGCCCGCCTCGCGAGGGACGGCGCCGCCCTCCTCGTCGAGACCCTCCCGCGGATCGCGGCGGGAGGCGCCCTTCCCGCCCCTCAGGACGACGCCCTCGCGACCCTCTGCCCGAAGATCCGGCGGGAGGACGGGCAGGCCGACTTCTCGCGGCCCGCCGTCGAGCTCGTCCGGCGCCTGCGCGCCTTCACCCCGTGGCCCGGCCTCTTCGCCTTCCGGGGCGGGCGGCGGGTGAAGCTCCTCGAGGCCCGGGAGGCCGCGGGCCGGGCCGGGGCGGTTCCCGGGGAGGTCCTCGCGTCCGGAGAAGAGATCGTCCTCGCGTGCGGCGACGGGGCGATCTCGGTGTCGCGCCTGCAGGCCGAGGGGAGAAAGCCCCTCGACGCCGGGGCCTTCTCGAGAGGCGAGCGGGTCGTCCCGGGCGAGACCTTCACGTGACCTCGGTCCGCGCCCTCGCCGTCGAGGTCCTCGTCCGCGTCGAGAGGGACCGGGCGTTCGCCGCTCCGCTCCTCGCCGCGAAGGAGACGGGCCTCGCGCCCCGCGACCGGCCCCTCCTCCGGACGATCGTCCGGACCGTCCTCAGGAATCGCTCGCTTCTCGACCACGTGCTCTCCCGGAGCCTTTCGCGGCCCCTCGACGGGCTCGACCCCGACGTGAGGGCCGCGCTCCGGGCCGGGGCCGCGCAGCTCCTTCTCCTCGACCGGATCCCCGCCCACGCCGCCGTCGGCGAGACGGTGGAGGTCGTCCGCGTGCGCTCGCCCCGCGCCTCGGGTCTCGTGAACGCGGTCCTGCGACGGGTCGCCTCGGGAGAGCGGCCTCCGCGCGTCGTCCTCCCTCGCGGGACCGATCCGCTCGCGCGGCTCGCCGTCGAGACGTCGCACCCGGAGTGGCTCGTGAGGCGCTGGGTCGCCGACCTCGGGCTCGAGGCGGCGGAAGCGGCGTTCCGGGCCGACGACGCCGACGCGCCCGTCGACGTTCTCCTCGACCCGCGGGGAGAGGACCCGGGCCTCCTTCGCGAACGCCTTCGGGAAGAGGGGCTCGTGGGGGAGACGTCGCTCTGGGCGCCCCTCGCCCTCACGCTCTCGTCGGCCGCGGCGGGGAGCCACCCGGCGATCACGTCGGGGCGGCTCGCGGTCGTCGACGTCGCGGCCCAGGCGATGTGCGAGCTCGTCGAGCCGGCGGACGTCGTCGTCGACCTCGCGGCCGCGCCGGGAGGCAAGACCCGCACCCTCCTCGCCCGCGGGCGGGCGCAACGCGTCATCGCCCTCGAGAGGAACTCCACGCGCGCCCGCCGGCTCGCGGCCGCCGTGGCGGCAGCGGGGCGCGGGACCCAGGTCCTCGTCGTCCGCGCCGACTCCGCCCGGCCTCCCCTGCCGCGCGGGGCGTTCCGCTCCGTCCTCCTCGACGCCCCCTGCTCGGGGACCGGGACGCTCCGGAAGAACCCCGAGATCCGCTGGCGCCTCACGCCGGACGACCTCCCGGCGCTCGCCTGCGTCCAGCGCGCGCTCCTCCACGCCGCGCTCGACCTCTGCGCACCCGGCGGAAGCGTCACCTGGGTGACCTGCTCGCTGGAGCCGGAGGAGAACGAGGCCGTCGTCGGAGCCGTTCTCGGAGAGCGCTCCGACGCGGCGCTGGCCTCGCCGGATGCGTCCGCGCTCCCCGCGCCGCTCGCCGCGGCCCGTCGGCCCGACGGGTTCTTCCGGGTCCCGCCGGGCGTCTCGAACGACGGTTTCAGCGCCGCGGTCCTCCGAAGGGCCGGAGGGAGCCGCTGAACAAGCGGGTTTTCCGTTGACAAGGTTCGAACGGAATCCTACATTTCAGCCGTTCAATGAAACGTGACGCTTTTCGGGGCATGTCCCCGGAGACAGCACGCAGAGAGAGAAAGAGGAGGATCCCCAACATGGCCGGAAAAGCTGAGATCGTCGAGGCGATTTCCAAGCAGACGGAGCTGTCGAAGAAGGACGCGACGGCCGCCTTTGAGGCGTTCGTGTTCTCGATCAGCGAGAACCTGAAGAAGGGCGAGCGCGTCGCGGTCCCGGGCCTCGGCATCTTCAGCGTCGCCGATCGCAAGGCCCGCGTCGGCATCAACCCGCAGACGAAGGCGAAGATCAAGATCGCCGCGTCGAAGGTTGCCAAGTTCAAGGCCGGCAAGGACCTCAAGACCCTCCTCAACAAGAAGAGGAAGTAGCGGTCCGACGACCGACGCGGGGGGCTGCTCGGCCCCCTGGCGCGGAGGCGAGACCTCCGTGGCGCCCCGGGTTCTCCCGGGGCGTTTCGTTTTCCGGGGGTCCTCGCCGCGGGCGGCGCGCGCGGGCCCGTATCATCCCCGGACCTTGATCCCCCTGCGCGACACGATCCCGAGCCGCTCCATTCCCCTCGTCAACGGCGCCCTCATCGCCGCCTGCGTCGGCGTCTTCGTCCTCCAGCTCCTCGCGGGAAGCGGGGGAGACGCATTCGTCCGGGCGTTCGGCTTCGTCCCGGCGCGTCTCTTCCACCCGGGCGAGCTCGGTCCCGGCAGCCTCTCGCTCGGGCTCTTCGGCCTCTTCAGCTCGATGTTCCTCCACGGCGGGTTCCTCCACCTCGCCGGGAACATGCTCTTCCTCTGGATCTTCGGCGACAACGTGGAGGACGCGCTCGGCCACGGCCGGTACCTCGTCTTCTACGTCGGGAGCGGGGTCCTGGCGGCGCTCCTGCAGGGGTTTTTCGCCACCAGGTCGCTCGTCCCCATGGTCGGCGCCTCGGGGGCGATCGCGGGCGTCCTGGGCGCGTACTTCGTGCTCTACCCGCACGCGCGCGTCGTGACGATCGTCCCGCTGTTCTTCCTCTTTCCCCTCGTCGAGGTGCCCGCCTTCCTCTTCCTCCTCCTCTGGTTCCTCCTCCAGTTCTGGCAGGGCTCGGCCGCGCTCGTCACCTCGGGGAGGGCGGGAGCGGCCGCCGGGGGGGTGGCTTGGTGGGCGCACGTGGGGGGCTTCGCGGCCGGCATCGCGCTCCTCGTCCTTCTGAAGCCGCGGCGCCGCCCCGCACCGGGACACTGGATCCGCTGAGACGGGGGCCGGGGTGACGTCCCCGGCGCCGGTGTAGGCGGATCTCCCGTGGGCGTCGTATGCTCCTCGGCCGCTATGGAACCGACGATGCCGCTCGCCGTGCCCGTCCCCCTCCTCGACCTGAAGAAGCAGTACGCCACGCTCCGCGACGAGATCCGCGCCGCCACGGACGAGGTCTTCGAGAGCCAGGGCTTCATCCTCGGCCCGAAAGTCGAAGCGTTCGAGAAGGCGATCGCGGAGTACGTGGGCGTGAAGCACGCGGTCGGCATGTCGTCCGGCACCGACGCCCAGCTCGCCGCGATGATGGCCCTCGGGATCGGGCCGGGAGACGACGTCGTCACGTCGCCCTACACCTTCTTCGCGTCGGCCGGCGCCGTCGTCCGCCTCGGGGCGAGACCGGTCTTCTGCGACATCGACCCGGCGACGTGCAACGTCGACCCGGAGAAGCTCGCGAAGGCGATCACGCCGAGGACGAAGGCGATCCAGCCGGTTCACCTCTACGGCCAGTGCGCCGACATGGACCCGATCCTCGCGGTCGCGAAGGAGAAGGGGATCCCGGTCATCGAGGACGCCTGCCAGTCGCTCGGCGCGGCGTACAAGGGGAAGAAGGCGGGCGCGCTCGGGGACTTCGGAGCGTTCTCGTTCTTCCCGTCGAAGAACCTCGGCGGCTTCGGCGACGGCGGCATGGTGACGACGAACGACGACGGTTACGCCACGACCCTGCGCGCCCTCCGGATGCACGGCGAGACGAGCCGATACCACCACAGGCTCGTCGGCGGGAACTTCCGCCTCGACGCGCTCCAGGCCGTCGTCCTCCACGTGAAGCTGCCGCACCTCGACTCGTGGGCCGAAGGGCGCCGGCAGAACGCCGCCGAGATCGAGCGGCGCTTCCTCGAGCACGGGGGCCGGACTTTCGAGGAGGGCGGGATCGGCTTCCCCCGCGAGGCGCCGGGGATGTACCACGTGTACAACCAGTTCGTCGTCCGGGTCGCCCGGGGCCGGCGGGAGGAGCTGAAGGAGCGCCTGACCGGGCTCAAGATCGGTCACGCGGTCTACTACCCGGTCCCCCTTCACCTCCAGGAGTGTTTCGCCGGGCTCGGCGGGAAGTCGGGCGACTACCCCGAGGCCGAGCGGGCGGCCATGGAAACCCTTGCACTGCCAGTGTTTCCGGAGCTGACAGGGTCCCAGAAGGCGTTCGTCGCCTACCACCTCGCCCAGTTCTCGAGGGAATAGCGGCCCCTCTCCAGGGCGTTCCTGCGAGGGTGCCGTTCCTGCACCCTTGACAAGAACGCACGCAGGTCATAAGTTGTTAGCACTCGCCGACAGCGAGTGCTAACCAGCGCCGAAAGTACCTCCAACCGGGGCTGAATGCCCTGACACCCGAAACCCGATAAGGAGATTCAAATGAAGATCCGTCCTCTCTACGACCGGATCCTCGTCAAGAGGGTCGAGCTCAAGGAACAGGTCCGCGGCGGGATCATCATCCCCGACACCGCGAAGGAAAAGCCGATGGAAGCCACCGTCGAGGCCGTCGGCGAAGGCAAGTTCGACGACAACGGCAAGCGCGTGGCCCTCACCGTGAAGGCGGGCGACCGCGTCCTCATCGGCAAGTACGCCGGCACCGAAATCAAGCTCGACGACCAGGACTACCTCATCCTCCGCGAGGACGAGGTCCTGGCCATCGTCGACGCGAAGTAAGGCGAGGTTAGAGAAATGGCTGCCAAGAACATCACCTACGGCGAGGACGCTCGCCAGAGCATCCTCCGCGGCGTCAACAAGCTGGCCGACGCGGTCAAGGTCACCCTCGGCCCCAAGGGCCGCAACGTCGTCATCGAGAAGAAGTTCGGCTCGCCGCTGATCACCAAGGACGGCGTCACCGTCGCCAAGGAGATCGAGCTCGCCGACCCGCTCGAGAACATGGGCGCCCAGATGGTCCGCGAGGTCGCCTCCAAGACCTCCGACATCGCCGGCGACGGCACGACGACCGCCACGGTCCTCGCGCAGGCCATCTACCGCGAGGGGATCAAGATGGTCACCTCGGGCCACAACCCGATGGAGCTCAAGCGCGGCATCGAGATCGCCGTGAAGAAGTCCGTCGAGGCCATCGACAAGCTCAAGAAGGGCGTCGACGCCAAGGAGATCGCCTTCGTCGGCACCATCTCCGCCAACGGCGACGAGGAGATCGGCAAGATCATCGCCGAGGCGATGGACAAGGTCGGCAAGGACGGCGTCATCACGGTCGAGGAGGCCAAGGGCCTCGAGACGACCCTCGAGGTCGTCGAGGGGATGCAGTTCGACCGCGGCTACCTCTCCCCGTACTTCGTCACGGACGCCGAGAGGATGGAGGCCGTCCTCGAGAACGCCCGGATCCTCATCTTCGAGAAGAAGATCTCCTCGATGAAGGACCTCCTCCCCGTGCTCGAGCAGACCGCCAAGCAGGGCAAGCAGCTCCTCATCATCGCCGAGGACATCGAGGGCGAGGCCCTCGCGACCCTCGTCGTGAACAAGCTCCGCGGCACGCTCCAGGTCTCGGCCGTCAAGGCGCCGGGCTTCGGCGACCGCCGCAAGGCCATGCTCGAGGACATCGCGATCCTCACGGGCGGCAAGATGATCTCCGAGGACCTCGGCATCAAGCTCGAGAACGTCAAGTGGG
>CALMDF010000239.1 GCA_937864895.1 uncultured Holophagales bacterium
CGAAGGACACGATCGACGTCGTCCTCTTCGGCGACGACGCTACCCAGGTGCCCATCGACTCCCTCTCGAAGGCGCAGGTCGGGCCGTTCCACACGAACACGAAGGCGGGCCTCGCCCTCTGCCGCGGCATCCTCCAGGGGCGCCGCTCGCGCAACCGCCAGCTCTTCCTCATCACCGACGGCAAGCCGTCGTGCATCCGCGAGAACGGAAAGCTCTACAAGAACCCGTTCGGCCTCGACCTGAAGATCGTGAACCGGACCCTCGACGAGGCGGAGCGGTGCCGCCGCGAGGGGATCCAGCTGACGACTTTCATGCTCGCGACCGACCCCGGGCTCGTCGACTTCGTCGAGACGCTCACGAAGGTCGCCCACGGCCGGGCCTACTTCGCCTCTTCCGACGACCTCGCGACGTTCGTCTTCCGCGACTACATCCGGAACCGCCGCAGGCTGTTCCGGTGACCGCGCCGCCGGGTCACTCCGGCGGCAGGAAGAGGACCGTGCGCGCCGCGAGGGACGCCGGGAGGCGGCGGGCGATCGTCCGGCGCAGCTCCCCAGGCGTCGAGCGGAGCGTGAGGTGCGTCAGGACGAGGGCCTCGTTCGCGAAGAGGTCCGCCCGCTCGGCCACGTCGTCGACGTGCAGGTGGCCGTAGTCCCGGGCGCGGCGGAGGTCTTCCGGCTCGACGAACGAGCACTCGAGGAGGAGGACCTTCGCCTCGAACGCCTCGCGCGGGGCCGACGCGACGACCCCCGCGCCCGTGTCGCCCGAGAAGGCGAGGAGAGGACGGGGAGAGAGCCGCGTGACCTCCTCCCCCGCGAGGATCGCGCCCCGGATCTCCTCCTCGGGCCTTCCCTGCCAGCCGGGGAGGAGGCGGCGGCGCACCTCGGAGGCGACGAAGCCGACCGTCGGGACCCGATGGTCGGCGCGGAAGGCGGAGACGGAGAGGTCCTTGCGGAGCGTGACGGAGGCGCCGGGGGCGAGCCCCTCGACCGACACCTGGTAGGCGACCCCTTCCAGCCCCGCGTGGAGCTCGAGGATCCTGTTCCACGCCGGGACGGCGGCGGGGTCGGTGAAGACGCGGGCCGGCGGAAGGCGCAGGAGCCGCCGCTGCGAGGCCCAGTAGGCGAGCCCGCCGGCGTGGTCGAGGTGCGCGTGAGAGAGGAAGACGTTCGGCGCCGGGAGGATCTCCGCGGGACTGCGGCCGACGTCGAGAGCGAGGTCGAGCGAGGGGACGTGGAACCAGGTCTCCCGCCCCGCGATCGAGACGCCGCGAAGCGGGATTCCCGCGAGGGTCATCGAGAGGGGCACCCAGCGCTCGCGCTCGCTCACGCGGGGCAGGATACCGCCCGGGCCGGACCGTCCGGGCGTCCTATACTGGCCTGGAGAAGCCCGTCCCGAACGCATCTCACCGAGCGGGGGCACAGATGGTCCTCTTCAACCACTCCACGCGGGAGCTGACCGCGAAGATCGTCTACTACGGCCCCGGCCTGTGCGGGAAGACGACGAACCTCCGCCTTCTCCACGAGAAGCTCGACCCGAAGACGATGGGACGGCTCCTCTCGCTCACGACGGCCCAGGACCGGACGATCTACTTCGACCTCCTCCCCGTCGAGCTCGGCAACGTGAAGGGCTACACCGTCCGCTTCCAGCTCTGCACGGTGCCCGGCCAGGTCTTCTACAACGAGACGCGCAAGCTCGTCCTGAAGGGCGTGGACGGGATCGTCTTCGTCGTCGACTCGCAGTGGTCGATGCTCTCCCACAACCTCGAGTCGTTCCAGAACCTCCGCGAGAACATGGCCGAGCTGGGGCAGAGCCTCGACGAGACCGCCGTCGTCACCCAGTACAACAAGCGCGACCTCCCGGGCGTCCTCTCGGTCCAGGCGCTTCAGGAGTCGCTCGGCTTCCAGGAGTACCCGTTCGTCGAGTCTGTCGCCGCCGACGCCAGGGGGGTCGTCGAGACGTTCAAGCTCGTTTCGAAGCTCACCTTCGTCCAGCTCCTGAAACGCCTCCAGCGTTCGCCCGACGGCGAGAGGCTGGGGCCCGACTGGGTGGCCACGCTCCCCCCCGATTCGCAGGTCACGGCGCGGATCCCGGCCGTGGGAGCCGAGCTGCTGGCCCTGACGAGCACCGTCGGCCCTGCCCCGGCGCCGCCGACGGAGTCACCGTTCGACACGACCGGTTCCTGGCCCGACCTCGCGAAGGGGGAGGTCTTCGGCGAGACGGCCCCGTCCCACCCGGTGGAGCCGCCCGGCCTGCTCGACGAGCCCGTGCCGGCAGCCGAGCCGGAGTCCGAGCCCGAGCCCGAGCCCGAGCCCGAGCCAGCGCCCGTCCTCGCGCCGGCTCCCGAGTCGGCGTCGCCCGAGCCCGTTCCGGCTGCGGTCGAGCCCCCGCCTCCCCCGCCCGTCCCCGCGTTCGAGCCCCCTCCGCCGCCCCCCGCCGTGGCCGTCTGGGCCGAGGCGTTCGCGGCGCTCACCTCGCGCCTGGACCAGATGGCGCGGGTACACGCCGAGGAGTCGGCGCGCCTCACGGACCTGATCCACGACACCCGCGAGGCGATCGAGACCGTCCCTGCAGCCCTGCGGGACGCGATCGCCACGCTGGCCCCGGCCGGCGCCGTCTCGTCGCTCCGAGAGGCGCTCGACGAGCACATGGCCGAGGTGCGACCGAAGGTCCTCGCCCTGTTCGAGGAGACCACCCGTCAGCGGGACGCCGCGTTCGAGCGCGGGAAGGAGCAGGACGACGCCGACCGGGACCGGGCGAGGCGCCACCGCGAGGAAATTCGGGGCGACGTGGAGCGCGCCGCGGACGCCCTGCGGGAGCTCGTCGAGGCGGTCGACGGCCGGGTCGCCGGCCTCGCGTCCTCCCTCGAGCAGCGAATCGACTCCGTCGAGGCCGCGCTCGCGCGGCTCGAGTCCGGCGACCGCCTGGACGAGGTCCGCCGCGAGACGGCCGAGGTGCGACGCCTGGTGGAATCGAGGCTCGAGGAGGCCGGAGGGCAGAGCCGAAGGCTGACTGGTTTCCTGAAGCGCGCCCTCGAGGAGCTCGAGCCGCCCGAATAGGGTTGAGCGGCCGGTCCCTCAGCCCTTCAGGTTCGCGCTGAACTGACCCGAGGGGGGCCCGGGCCGGCCCAGCCATTCGGCGAGTCGTTCCGCGTCCTCGGGCTTCTCCCAGAGGAACTCCGCCCCGGCCTGGTAGACGAGACCGTGGGCGTGTCCCGCGGCGCTCGGCGCGGCGGCGGCCTTGCACCGGGTGATCCGGATGGGAACGGAAAGGTCGAACCCGTCGAGGCCGGCGTGGAAGGCGTACGTCGCGCCGGGACGCACCGCGCCGGAGAGCTGGAATCGGACACCGGTGCGGGAAATGTCCTCCACCCGGACCTGGATCGTCGAGCGGATGACGCCCCCGGCACCCTCCGGCGCCCGGACTCTCGGGGATCGTCGCCTTTCTGCAACCACGGCTTCCTCCGCTCCCTGGACGATCCGGCGATTCTCGTTCGGCGTCAAGTCAGGAGAGGGCCGGGTTCTTCCTTTCCACCCAACGCCTGAGGGCGGCCGCGTCCCCGTCGTCCCGCCAGAGGAACTCCGCTCCCGCCTCCCACGCGAGGCCCGGCTCCGGGGGGACCCCTTCCACGGCCTCCCGGGTGCGACACCGTGTCACCCGGATGGGGGTCACGACCGACAGCCCGCGCAGCAGCGCCATGAACGGGTAGATGCTTCCCGGGTCCAGCGAGGAGGGGAGGTGCAGCCGGAGGCCACCGGCGGAGATGTCTTGGAGAGAGGCCAGGACGGCCCCTTTCACGACTCCTCTCGGACCTTCAGCCTCGACGTCGAGGCGTGAGGTGCGTCGCCTTTCCGGCTCCATCGACACCTCCGGTTACGCCCTGGACCCCAGGAGAAGATTGGGCCCGGCCCATCCCGAGTCAAGAGTACGATCGTCAGCTCGACAGGGTTCCGAGGAAACGGGAGTCCTCCCGCCATCCGGGACGCGCGACGACGCGAAGGCCCACGAAGAAGCGGCCCCCGAACGTCTTCTCGATCTCGAGCCGCGCGGCCGTTCCCGCGTCGCGGATGAGCTGCCCGCCGAGACCGATGACGATCCGCTTGTGGCTCTCCTTGTCCACGACGAGCGTCGCCGTGACACGCGTCAACCCCTTCTCCTCGTCGACGGTCCACTCCTCGACGACGACACCGAGGCCGTAGGGGATCTCCTCCCGGGTCCGTTCGAGGAACTTCTCGCGGATCAGCTCGGCCACCCGGGTCTTCTCGTCCGAGAGCGTCACCGTGTCGGACGGGTAGAGGTCGTCTCCCTCGGGAAGGAGACGAAGGAGCATCTCCGGAAGCTCCGCGAGCCCGTCGCCCGTGAGGGCCGAGACGGCGACGATCTCGTCGAAGAGGCCCGTCGCCCCGAGGGCGGCCATCCTCGGGAGGAGCTTCGGCTTGGCGACCAGGTCGACCTTGTTCAGGACGGCGACCCGGGGAGGGTTCGCCTTGGCCACGAGCTCGAGGGCGTGGCGGTCTCCCGCCCCCTCCTTCTCGGTGGCGTCGATGACGAGGAGGACGACGTCGACGTCCAGGATCGCCTCCATCGCCTCGTCGAGCATGACGCGGTTCAGGCGGTGGAGCGGCTTGTGGAGCCCCGGCGTGTCGACGAAGACGATCTGGCCGTCGGGGCGGTTGAGCATGCCGAGGACGCGGCGGCGCGTCGTCTGAGGCTTGTCGGAGACGATGGCGACCTTCGTCCCGACGAGGGCGTTCACGAGCGTCGACTTCCCGGCATTCGGCCGTCCCGCGACCGCCACGGTCCCCGCGCGGCGGCTCACGCGACCCCCGTGGGCCGCAGGATCTTCACCCGGTGAACCCGCTTGCGGTCGGCGTCCTCCACGATGAAGCGCAGGCCGCCCTCTTCGACCTCTTCGCCGGGCCGCGGGATGTGCCCGAGGCGCGCCGAGAGGAGCCCGGCCACGGTGTCGTAGTCGCCCGGCGGAAGGTCCGCGTCGAAGAGCTGGGCGATCTCCGTGACCCGGACGCGCCCGGCCACGGTGAAGGCCCCCTCGGCCAGCGGGATGACGGGGTCGATGGAGTCCTCGTGCTCGTCGGCGATCTCTCCCACCAGCTCCTCCAGAAGGTCTTCCAGCGTGACGACGCCCGCGACGGCTCCCCACTCGTCGACGACGATCGCCATGTGCTGGCGGCGGCGGCGGAAGTCGGCGAGGAGCGTCGTGATCGTCTGGGTTTCGGGGGCGAAGAGGACCGGCCGCGCGAGCGGCCGCGCGTTGGCGGGCGGGACTTCCGCCCGGAGGGCCGAGAAGACGTCCTTCACGTGGACGACGCCGATCGGCTTCTCGACGCCGCCGTCGACGAGCGGGATCCGGGTGTGCTTGGTCCGCTCGAAGAGGTCGGCGATCCTCTCGAACGGCAGGTCCGCCTCGGCGACGATCATGTCGGGCCTCGGCGTCATCACCTCGCGCACGGTGCGGTCCCCGAAGTCGACGGCCCGCGAGACGAGCTCCTCCTCGTGCTTCTCGAGGATCCCCTCCTCGCGCGCGACGTCGAGGAGGGCCCTCATGTCGGCGTCCTTCTCCGCTTCCTTCTCCGCCGCCGAGACCGGCTCGTCCTCCTCCCCGTCGTCGACCGGCGTGACGAGGCGGGAGAGGAGCGGGTAGAGGGGTGTCGCGAAGAGGAGGACGACCGGGATGAGCCACGAGAAGTCGACGAGGAGGTCCTCGGCGCCGCGCCGCGCCACCGTTCGGATGACGACGGTCTCGATGACGATCCAGCCGAAGAGGATGGAGACCGCCGAGACCAGGAACGGCTCGGGCACCGCGAGCCCCGAGAGCCCCGTGCCGAGAGAGAGGAGGCCGGCGAGGACGGCGCCCTGCGCGGTGAGCCTCACGGCGACGCGCGAGATGCTGACGTTCTCGGGCGCGAGGAGCTTGCCGAACTTCTTCTCCTGCCCCTCGAGGAGCGACTTCCTCCGGATCGAGGACAGGCTCTCGAGCGCCTGGGCGAACGCCGAGAGGAGCGCGTAGAGGAGGACGAACGCGACCGACAGGAAGAAGGCGAAGCCGGTGCCGATGGCGAATTCCGTCACTCGCCGTCCTCGGGGACGCCGTCGGGCCCGGGGCCGAAGGCCTTCCTCACGAGCCGCTTCTGCAGGCGGAACATCGTGCCGTCGTCGGTCTCGTGGTCGTGGCCGAGGAGGTGGAGGACGCCGTGCGCGAGGAGGATCTGGACCTCCCGCTCGAGCGGGTGCCTCCTCTTCTTCGCCTGGCGGGCCGCGTACGGCACGTCGATCGCGACGTCGCCGAGGAACGTCGGCTCGCCGGAGGGGAAGGAGAGGACGTCCGTGGGCCGGTCGATCTTCCGGAACTCCCGGTTCAGCCGTCGCATCCGGGCGTCGCCGCAGAGGAGGACCGACACGGCGGACTTCCCGCGGGGATCGGCGGCCGCCAGGGCCGCCTCCGTCCAGGCGGCGACCCGGCGCACCGAGGGGCCCGTCCGGACGGCCGAGGACACCTCGGACCGGAGAGCGCCTCGCTCTGGAGGTTCGGTCTTCACGGCCGCCTCACGCCTCTTCCGAGGCGGCGCGGACGCGGCCCAGGACGTCGGGGGCCGGCTTGCCGCCCTCGAAGTTGTCGTAGGCGTTCACGATCGCCTGGACGATCGGGTGCCTCACGACGTCACGGTGGTCGAACCGGATGAACCGGATCGCCTCCACCCCCGAGAGAATCCGCATCGCCTCCTTGAGGCCGGAGACCCGGCCGGCGGGGAGGTCGATCTGCGTGATGTCGCCCGTGATGACCGACTTGGCGCCGAAGCCGAGGCGCGTGAGGAACATCTTCATCTGCTCGGAGGTCGTGTTCTGGGCCTCGTCGAGGATGATGAAGGCGTCGTTCAGCGTGCGGCCCCGCATGAAGGCGAGCGGCGCGATCTCGATGATCTGCCGCTCGAGGAGCCGCCCGACCTTCTCGTAGCCGAGGATGTCGTAGAGCGCGTCGTAGAGCGGGCGGAGGTAGGGGTTGACCTTCTCGGCGAGGTCGCCCGGCAGGAAGCCGAGCTTCTCTCCCGCCTCCACCGCCGGACGGCAGAGGACGATTCGCTTAACCCTCTTCTCGAGGAGCGCGGCGGCCGCCATGGCGACGGCGAGGTAGGTCTTCCCCGTCCCGGCCGGGCCGATCGAGAAGACGATGTCGTGCTCCCCGATCGCCTGCAGGTACTCCTGCTGCCTCACGTTGCGGGGCGAGACGACCTGCCGGAGGGCGGCTCCGACGGCGCGGTTCTCGAAGAAGTCGACGAGCGAGGCCGTCGGGTCTTCCTTGACGATCCGGATCGCGCTCGGGATGTCGACCTTCTTCGGGAGGTAGCCCCGGGTGATCAGCTTCGAGAACTCGGAGAGGAGATGGGCCGCCCGCTCGGTCCCCTCCGGCCCGCCGCTCAGCGTGACGACGCCGCCCCTCGCGGAGATCTCCACGCCGAAGGCGTCCTCGAGGAGCCGCAGGTTTTCGTCGTGGACACCGAAGAGCGCGCTGAGCCCGGACTCGGGCAGGTTCAGGGGAATCGGTCCGTGTTGGATAGCGCTGTCTCCTCGCCGAAAGCATAGCGGCCGGTCTCCCGGCGGGTCAAATGGAGCCGGAACGCCTTAGACGCCGCCGTTCCGGCGGCGGAAGGAAGGGCCCGGCGAGCCCCTGGCCGCGCGCAGAGTGTAGACGGTAGACCTGACCCCGGACTCGGGGATGACCCCATCCGGGGGACCCGGCCGGGGTCTACTCGACTTCGACGGGGCGCCGGGTCTTGCGCTGGGAGTGGTCGAGGACTCGCTTGCGGAGGCGCACGGAGCGCGGGGTCACCTCGACGAGCTCGTCCTCGCCGATCCACTCGATCGCCGCCTCGAGGGGCATCTCCTTCGGGGGCGTGAGCTTGATCGCCATGTCGGAGTTGGAGGCGCGCATGTTCGTCAGGTGCTTCTTCACGCACGGGTTGACGACCATGTCGTTCTCGCGGCTGTTCTCGCCGACGATCATCCCCGGGTAGCAGGCGACGCCCGGGCCGAAGAAGAAGACGGAGCGCGTCTCGAGCTTCTCGATCGCGTAGGCCGTCGTGTCCCCGCCCTCCTTGCAGATGAGGGCGCCCGTGCGGCGCGTCTCCACGTCTCCCTTCCAGGGCTCGTAGCCGGCGAAGACGTGGTGGAGGATCCCCTCCCCCTTCGTGTCGGTGAGGAACTCGTTGCGGTACCCGAAGAGGCCCCGCGTCGGCACCTTGAACTCGAGGCGCGCCCGGCCCGTGCCGTTGTTGACGAGGGCCGTCATCTCGCCGCGGCGCCGGCCGAGGTTCTCGATGACCGTCCCCACGAACTCGTCCGGGACGTCGACGACGAGGTGCTCGGAGGGCTCGCACTTGACGCCGTCGACTTCCTTGACGATGACCTCGGGGCGCGAGAGGGCGAGCTCGAAGCCCTCGCGCCGCATCGTCTCGATGAGGATCGCGAGGTGGAGCTCGCCCCGCCCCGAGACCTTGAACGCATCGGGGCCTTCCGTCGTCTCGACGCGCAGGGCGACGTTCGTCCGGAGCTCCTTCTGGAGGCGGTCCCAGATGTTCCGGCTCGTGACGTACTTCCCCTCGAGGCCGGCGAAGGGAGAGTCGTTCACGCGGAACGTCATCGAGACGGTCGGCTCGTCGACGGCAATCGGGTCGAGGGCCACCGGGAACTCGGCGTCGGCCACCGTTTCCCCGATCGTGACCTCCTCGATGCCCGAGAGGACGACGATCTCGCCCGCCGGGGCTTCCTTCACCTCGAGGCGCTTGAGGCCTTCGAACACCATCACCTTGCCGACGCGGGACTTCACGAACGAGCCGTCGTGGCGGCAGACGACGACGTCCTGGCCCGGCTTGACGACCCCGTTCACGACGCGCCCGATCGCGAGGCGGCCGAGGTAGTTGTCGTAGTCGAGGGAGGCGACGAGGAGCTGGAGCGGCGACTCGGGGTTCCCGCCCGGCGCGGGCACCTCGACGAGGATCGCGTCGAGGAGCGGCCGGACGTCGTTGTCCGCGTGGTCCACCTCGCGCCTCGCAAAGCCCTGCTTGGCCGAGGTGTAGACGATCGGGAAGTCGAGCTGGTGGTCGGTCGCGCCGAGGTCGACCATCAGGTCGAAGACCTCGTCGATGACCTGGTGGGGACGGGCCTCGGGGCGGTCGACCTTGTTCACCGTGATGATCGGCCTGAGGCCGAGCTCGAGCGCCTTGCGAAGGACGAACCGGGTCTGCGGCATCGGGCCGTCGGCGGCGTCCACGACGAGGAGGACCGCGTCGACGAGCTTCAGGACGCGCTCCACCTCTCCGCCGAAGTCGCTGTGACCCGGGGTGTCGACGATGTTGATCTTCGTCCCGTGGTAGCGGATGGAGGTGTTCTTGGCGAGGATCGTGATCCCGCGCTCGCGCTCGAGGTCGTTCGAGTCCATCACCCGCTCTTCGGTGTGCTCGCCGGCGCGGAACGTCCCGGACTGCCGGAGGAGGCAGTCGACGAG
>CALMDF010000240.1 GCA_937864895.1 uncultured Holophagales bacterium
GAGCGGGCTCAGGGTGGTCGGGTTCCTGACGCGCGATTCGCTCGAGGACGCGGGGCTCCCGGACCACGTGGCCGTCTACCTGCCGCAGTCCTACAACTTCGCGGGACAGCTCCTCGTCGTGCCGCGAAGGCTCGTGGCGCCGCTCGGGGCGCGGGGCGCCGACGCGATGGCGTTCATCGTGTCGGGGGGGGCCGCCGAGCTGCGCAGGAGCGCCCCGCCACGGGACTGAGCGTTCCGGCGGCGACGGGGAATACGAAACGGCCGCCCCGCGGGGCGGCCGTTCCAGGAGCCCGGGCAGGGCGCCGGGGCTACTTGTCGGTGATCGAGAACTTCACGGTCGCCGCGAGCTCCTTGCCGAGGTAGAGCTCGACCCTGTAGTTGCCGGGCGCCCACTGCGGGTTCGGCTTCGAATAGGAGTAGGGGATCCACGTGGCGCCGCCCGGGAACTTCATCGAGGTTTCCGCGAACTTCGTGTTCGGGTCCACGCCGATGCACTTTTCCGCGATCCAGACGGCCTTCACGATCGTGTCCTTCGGCGCGTCGGCGACCATGGCGAAGATGTAGATCTTCGGCTGGGTCGGGGGGAACGACCTGCGTTCGGCCATCGTCTCCCGGCTGTCGGAAGCGATGGCGGTGTCGATGCGGCCCTTCTCCTGCGCGGCGAGGGCCGGCGCCAGCGCGACGGAGACGAGGGCGACGAGGAGGATCCTGGACGGAACTCTCACTTCGATCTCCTTTCGGAATTGCTGCTGAATCGGGCCGGACGCCGGCGGTTCGCGTTCCTCCAGAGGCATGTCGTGATCACAGTCCCTCCGTTGTCCTCGCGGCACCGGCTCTCACTCGTCGAACCTGGACCGGGCGGGCGTCCAGGGGGAATTTGGAACTGGATCCGCCGCGATGTCAACGGGATAGGGCCGCCGGCCCCCCTCGGGGACGGAATGATCCGTTCGCATCATTGTGCGGTCCGAGGTCATCGCCTAGCCTCTCGTCCCGCGCAGGACCGCTCCAGCGGACCGCGCTCGCGGGGGGCAGAGGAGACGGCTCCCCCGCACCAAGGAGGCCATCATGGCGATGATGATCACGGAGAACTGCATCAGCTGCGGGTCGTGCGAGCCCGAGTGCCCCAACCAGGCGATCAGCCCCGGCGACATGACCTACGTCATCGACGCCGAGAAGTGCACGGAGTGCCAGGGGCACTACGACTCGCCGAAATGCGTCGAGGTCTGCCCGACCGAGGGTTCGATCGTTCCGCTCACGGCGTAGTCCGGGTAGGGCACAGTCAGTTCGGTACGGGCCGGGCGAGAGGGTCCCACGGGACCTCTCGCCCGGCTTTTTCCGTTTTTCCGGACGCCCTTCGTGGAGACGGTTTCTCGAAACCGCGCGGAAACGGCGCCGTCCGTCCTCCAGGCCGTTCCGGGAGCGCTCGCCGTCCTCTTTCGAACGTGGCAGGAATGTTGAAAGACGGTAATCTCCCAAGGGGGCCGAACGCCCCGACCAGGAGGAAGCGAAAAAATGAAGAAGACCACCGCCGCCGTTCTCGTCGCGGTCCTCGCGATCGTTCTCGGGTCCACGGGCCTCGCCACGATGGACATGCAGAAGGACCTCAACGCGAAGTACCCGACGGCCAAGGGCAAGTGCGCGACCTGCCACGTCAAGGCGATGGCCAAGAAGGGCGACTCCGAGGTCAACGCCTTCGGCAAGGACATGATGGAGAAGGCCCTCGTCGATCCGAAGGCCGAAAAGAAGGCCTTCGACTTCGCGAAGATCGAGGCCCTCGACAGCGACGGCGACGGCACGAGCAACCTCGACGAGCTCAAGGCCGGCACGAACCCCGGCGCCAAGTAAGAAGCACCGCGCTCCGCGCGAACCGAGGCCGGGCTCCTTCGGGAGTCCGGCTTTTCGTCTTTCCGGTGGCGTT
>CALMDF010000241.1 GCA_937864895.1 uncultured Holophagales bacterium
CGCGACGGGCTCCGGCGTGGCCGTCACGGGCCCTGCGGCGACGACGGGCTCGGGCTCCGGTGCGGCCGCGGGTTCGGGTTCGGGCGCAGGCGTGGGCGCGGGTTCGGGCTCCACGACCGGGGGCGCCTCGACGGCGGCGGCGGCCTGGGCCGCCTTCGCCTGGGCCGCCTTGGCGGCCTTTGCGGCCCTGGCGGCAGCGGCCGACGCCTTGACGACAGGGGCCGCTTCGACGACGGGCGCGGCCTCGACGGCCGGGGCCGTCTCGACGACGGGCGCCGGTGCCGCAACGGGCTCCGCGGCGATCGGCTCGGGCGCGTGCGCCGGCGACGCGGCCTCCGGAGCGGCGGCCACGTCCTCGGCGGCGGCGACATCGGCCTCGGGGGCCGCGGCCTCCGCCTCGAGCGGCTTCTCGACGATCTTGATGCGCTTGAGGGCGGCTCGTTCCGCCTTCGGCTTCGCGGTCCCGGCCGCGCTCGCAGCGGGGGGAGGGACCAGGGGAGTCTGGCGCACGATGAGGGTCTTCGGGGCCTGGGTCTTCCCCGTCAGGATCGCCTGGGCGGTCCCCGGCTCGAGGACCGACTCGGCCGACTTGACGTCGACCCCGATGCCCTGGAGGAGGAAGAGGACCTCCTTCGGGGGCTTTCCCATCATCCGGGCGAGCTCGGCTACGGTGAACTTCGCGGACATCGTCTTCACTTCTCGGGGTTCTCCGTCTCCGGCCCGGATTCCCCGGGCTCGCTCGCCGTCTCGTTGGTTTCGCCCGTTTCGCCCTCGGGGCCGCCTTCCGCGGATTCCTCGGACTCGTCGATCTCCCCGGACTCGGCCGTTTCTTCGTCCGAGGCGAGGAAGTCGCCTTCTTCCTCTTCCTCTTCTTCTTCCAGCTCTTCCTCGGGCGCCGACTCGAAGGCCCGGAGGACCTCGAAGGCGGCCTCGCGAGCCTCGTCGTCGAGGGGAATCGCGTCGAGGCGCGCGGTCGAATCCTCGTCCTCGCCGGTGTCGGCCTCGAGGACGTCGCCGACGGTCTCGAAGCCCGCTGCCGAGAAAGCCTCGAGCGTGGCCGGGTCGAGGTCGGCGATCTCGGAAAGGGCCGTGCCGCGGCGCTGGGAGGCGAGGAGCATCCGCTGCAGCGCCTGCGCGACCTGCTCCTTGACCGCCTGCTCGCTCTTGATGTCGATCTTGGCGCCGATGAGGGCGGACGCGAGCCTCACGTTCTGGCCGCGCTTGCCGATGGCCAGCGAGAGCTGGTCTTCCTCGACGATGCACTCGAGGGTCGGCACCTGCTCCTCGCCCTCCTCCAGCTCGACGTCGACCTCGTCCTCGGCCGCCATGAGCGACACGCGGGTGATCTTCGCGGGGGAGAGGGCGTTCTGGGCGTACGTGATGACGTCCTCGGAGAACTGGATGATGTCGATCCGCTCGCCGCGAAGCTCACGCGTGATGGCCTGGACCCGCGCGCCGCGCATTCCGACGCAGGCGCCGACGGGGTCGACGTCGCGCTCGCGGGAGGAGACGGCCACCTTGGCGCGGTCTCCCGGCTGGCGCACGCAGCCCCGGATGATGACCGTCCCGTCGTAGATCTCGGGGACCTCCATCTCCATGAGCCGCATGAGGAGCTCGGGCGCCGTCCTCGAGAGGACGACCTGGGCTCCCTTCGGGTTGCGGTGGACGTCGACGAGGACGCCGCGGACCCGCTCTCCCTGCGTGTAGCGCTCGGCCCGGGACTGGTTCTCGCGCGGGATGACCGCCTCGGTCCGGCCGAGGTCGACGATCATGTCGCCCCGCTCGAACCGCTTCACCGTGCCGGTGATGAGCTCGCCGATCTTCGGGGCGTACTCGTTGTAGATGTTGTCCCGCTCGGCCTCGCGGACCTTCTGGTAGAGGACCTGCTTGGCGCTCTGGGCAGCGATCCGGCCGAGCCCTTCCGTGGAGCGGAAGAGGCGGATCTCGTCGCCGATGGCCGCTTCGTCGTGCGAGACGGCCGCGGCGTCGCCGTCGGGGTCCCGCACCACCTGCCAGCTCTGGCCCGAGAGCTCTCCGGCGAGGAGACCGGGGACCTCCTCGGGAAGGAGCTCGATCCAGGGGAGGCGGATCTCCTTCTCGGCGTCGACGGCGGACAGGGGGGGCGGCGGCGCCGCCACCTGGCCGATCGGGATGTCCTCGGGGTCGAGGACCGGCGTCGCGGGGACCTCCGGCTTCGTCTTCTGTTCGACGATCCGGTAGGGGGTCCAGGCCGTCAGCTCGCCCGTGGCGGGGTCGAAGCGCGCGGTGATCTCGCGCACCTTGTAGACCTTCCGCGCCGCCGTCGCGACCGCTTCCTCGAGCGCGGAGACGAGCCGATCGAGGTCGATCTCCTTGTCGCGCGAGGCGTTCTTGAGCGCGTCGAGGATCTCGAACGCCTTTGTCGGGGGCGGGGCCTTGGCCGCCTTGGCGGCCTTCGCGGAACGGGCCGTCCTGGGCCGGGAGGCGGTGGTCGGGGCCTCGGTCGAGCTCATCGTGTCGGGTTTCTCCATGCGGGGCGGTGTCCGATCGGGCTGGGGTTCAGAACTCAGGGATCAGGCGGACGACCTTGACGTCGCCGAACCGAACAGTGTAGCGGCGCTTCCGGTCCTCGTCCATGACGATCAGGGCGTCGCCTTCGACGGACTCGAGGGGGCCCTTCAGCCTCTTTGCCCCGTCGACCGGCACCTCCGTCGTGACGCGGACGCGCCGGCCGGCGAACCGGCGGCAATCGTCGAGCGTCCAGAGCTGCCGGTCGAGGCCGGGGGACTCGACCTCGAGGAGGTAGGCTCCGGGGACTTCTTCTCCGGCGTCGAGGATCTCGTCCGCGAGGTGGGAGGCGGTCTCGCAGTCGTCGAGGGTCACGCCCTCCTCGCGGTCGATCGTCAACGTCAGCTTGCCCTTGCGCGCCCCGGGGACCCATCCGACGTGGCACAGCCGGAGGCCTCGCCCTGCGAGGGCCTCGCGTATGCGCCCGAGGGTCTCGGGGCCAATCGGAACGTCGGGTCGTGCCAGTGTCTTCACCAATGAAAAGGGCGGGCGTCGAAGCCCACCCTCAAGACCTTGAAAGTCAGCTCCCAGAACGTCATTCATACCACCGCATGGCGTTCCGAGCAAGCCGCCAGCGGGTAAGATGGGCGCTCCCGGAGTCCGCCGGAGCCGGTGGCACGGAGTTCCCATACGTCCGACCCGAGCGGCTGATCGTGTCACCCCTCAGAACTTGAAGAACGACCCACAGAGCCTTCTCAACCTCGACCCGTCCCGGCCGGAGGACGCCCTTCCGATCCCCTGGCCGCCGCCGGGAGGGCTGGATCCCGCGCAGGACCCGTTCGCGCGTCCTCTTCCCGTGACGCAGGAAGAGCTGTTGCCCGTCCCGCTCCTCGCGCTCGAGCTCGAGGAGAAGGCGGTGGTCGTGGAGGCCGAGCCCTCCCGCTGGGGGTTCACGAAGGACAGGGCCGTCGCGCTCTCCGTCATCCTCCACGTCGCGTTCTTCCTCTTCATCGTCTCCGCGCCGCCCCCGCAGAAGAAGGTCGCCGCCGAACCCGGCGAGCTCCCGCCCGACCTTCTCGGGCTCAACAAGCTCTGGGCGATCCCTCCGCGGGAGCCGCCGATACCGGTCCACTTCTATCCCGCCCCCGGCCCGAAGGCCCCGGCCCCCGGCCCGAAGCCCCGCCTGTCGGACCTCGACCGCCGTGCCGGAGGGGGGGACCCGCGGCTCCCGAAGGCCGAAACGCCGAAATCCGTCGCCAGCAAGGGAATCCAGGACCTGGACGCGGGCAGGAGGGGCGAAGGGCGAGGCCCGGGCGATGAAGCCCGCGCGGCCGTCGAAGCCGCGCGGCAGGCGCAGGCGGCCCAGCAGGGCCAGGGGACCGGGAGTCCCGAGGACGTCTCGGAGACCGGCAGGGGAACGCCGAGCACGAAGGGCCTCGCGGGGCTGCCGTCGAGCCCCCTGAAGGAGATCTCGGCGGCCGAGGCGGCGCGGGCTGCGGCCGCGGAGGGGCGGCCGGGGGGCGGCGGAGGGGACGAAGGCGGGGGCTGGGAGTCGGAGGGGGGGTTCGTCGATTCCGGGCCGCTCTCCTTCGACACGAAAGGCTACGACTGGGGCGCCTACGCCGCCGAGATGCTCCGGAAGATCAAGCGCAACTGGGAGATCCCGAAGCTCGCCCACTACGGGCTGAAGGGGCGGCTCGTCGTCCGCTTCTACATCCTCCGGGACGGTCGGGTGGAGGGCCAGCGCCTCCTCGTCTCCTCCGGGATCCCGCCGTTCGACAACGCCTCGATGCAGGCGATTCGGAACTCGAGCCCGTTCCGGCAGCTTCCGGCGGACTTCCCGAACCCGAGGGAGGGCATCACGATCACGTTTCTCTACAACATCCGGCCGGAGGATCTCGAGTCCTTCGACCAGTCGAAAGCCCCGCCCCGGCCCCTCCTTCCCAGGTGAAGCCCCGCCGGGCGACAATTCCGGCTCCGGCACCCGCCTGAACGACACGATCCCGTCGGGCATGGGCCTTGCTATTCACGTTGGGTGATGAAGAAGGAAGATATGCAGACCAGGACCAAGGTGCTCTCCCTCACCGCCCTCGTGCTGGCGGCGGTCGTCTTCGGGATGATCCTCGCGGGAAGCCTCGACTTCACGCGCGTCGCCTCTGCCGATCTCTCCGCCGCTCCCGCCGCTCCGGCGGCGGCCGCCGCGGCAGGGCGCCTGGCGCCGGCGGGGCTCCCGTCGTTCGCCGACATCGCCGAACGGGCGATGCCCGCCGTGGTGTCCATCCGCTCGACGGACATCATCAAGCCCGACGAGAGGCGGGGTGGGATGGAGCGCTTCTTCGGCGAAGGGACGCCCTTTCACCCGTTCTTCGGACCCGACCGGCGGCGGGGGGACGACGAGGACGAAGAGCAGCAGCAGCAGTCGGGCGGGACGGGCTTCCTGATCGAGGCCGACGGGTTCGTCCTGACGAACAACCACGTCATCGACGGGGCCGAGAAGGTCGAGGTGACGGTCGGGGAGACCGACGTCTACAAGGCGAAGGTCGTCGGGCGCGACCCGGCCACGGACCTCGCGCTCCTGAAGATCGAGGGGACGAAGCCGTTCCCGACGCTCACCCTCGGAGACTCCGACCGGATCCGGGTCGGGGAGTGGGTCATGGCCATCGGCGACCCGCTCCAGTTCGAGAAGACGGTCACGGTGGGCGTCGTCTCGGGCAAGGGGCGCGTCCCGGGCCTCTCGAACGTGACCCGGAACTTCGAGAACCTCATCCAGACCGACGCCGCGATCAACTTCGGGAACTCCGGCGGGCCGCTCGTGAACGTCGCGGGCGAGGTCATCGGGATCAACACCGCGATCTCCAGCCGCGCCCAGAACATCGGCTTCGCCGTCCCGATCAACGTCGCGAGCCGCCTCATCCCGCAGCTCAAGGAAGGGAAGGTCGTCCGCGGGTTCCTCGGGATCTCCATCGGGCCGGTCAGCCCCGAGGTGCAGGAGTCGCTCGGCCTCCCGAGCCGCGACGGAGCGCTCGTCCAGTCCGTCGAGAAGGGGATGCCCGCGGACAAGGCGGGGATCCGGCACGAGGACGTCATCGTCAAGGTCGACCAGACGCCGGTGAAGAACAACCGCGACCTGATCGACTACGTCTCCGGCAGGCGTCCGGGGACCAAGGTGACGCTGACGTTCATCCGCGACGGCAAGGAGAAGACGGCCGTCGCCACGCTCGAGACCCGCCGCGAGGAGGGTGAGACTCCCGAGGTGGAGCCCGCCGTCGACGAGAGCCGCGAGAAGATCGGGATCTCCATCAGCGACCTCACGGCCTCCCTCCGGAGCGGCTACAAGATCGACGAGGCGATCGAAGGCGTCGTTCTCACCCACGTCAAGAACGTCTCCGCCGCCGCCGACGCCGGCCTCCGGGAGGGCGAC
>CALMDF010000242.1 GCA_937864895.1 uncultured Holophagales bacterium
GGCGAAGATCTTCTTCTTCCCGAGGCTCGTCCCCGTGTAGAAGAAGCCCGTGTCGGCGTCGAGGAAGTTGTACTGGAGGCGCGCCGTGCCGCGAAGGGCCTGGCGGCTCTGCGCGTCGCGGCTGCCCTGCCAGAGGCCGACGCGGTACTCGAGCTTCTTCTTCGCGGGGTAGCCGCGGAGCTGGAAGCCCGTGTCCCGTCCGACGACGTTCTGGGTGGGGCCGCTGTAGAGGAACGAGTGCGGGCCGTAGTCGACGGGCACGAGGCTCGCGGCGCTCTGGAGCGAGTTGTGCGCGATGCCGGTCAGGATGAGGCCGGCGTCGATCGTGAACTCGTCGGCCAGCTTCCACGAGACGAACGCGTCCTGGACGAACATTCCGGACGTGACCTTCGAGCCGTTCACGACCTTGCCGAGGTTCGGGCTGTCGGTCTCGAAGAAGAACGTGACGTTCTTCGCGATCTGCCCGCCGACGAGGAGACGGATGCGCCGGACGTAGAGGTTCTGCGCCGTGGCCCCGGTCGTGGCGTTCTCCGCCCAGTCGCCCTGTCCCTGGAACAGGAGGCCGAACTTGAAGTTCACGTCGTCGTTCACCTTGATCACGGCCTGCGCGCTTGCGCGCGTGGCCGCGAGGGCGAGGACGAGTGCCGCACCGGTAAGCGCGAGGCGTGCGGGGACGGGGGGACGTTCGCTCATGCCAGGACCTCCTTCACCTTCAGGGTTCTGAAACCGGCACTCGGCCGGAAGGCGGGGTGTACGCCGGCTCGCTGGCGCCGCGGGGGCGCTGCACTCGAGGCCTGGGCTGGTCATCGGATCGGCGAAGGATAGACCCCCGCGCGGGCCTGTCAACCGTGTTTATGCGAAGCCCCCGTCATCGCCTCCTCGGGGGAAGGCGCGTAAACACGGGGGGGGACCGCCGTCAGGAGAGGGTCACGTGGTAGCGGGTCACGGTCGCTTCCTGCGCGTCCCGGATCGCGAGGAACGCCTGCTTCAGGTGACGGCGCTCGGACGGGGAGAGCGAATCGGCCCCGATGCGGTTCCCGGGGGGCGTCCCCTCGCCGAGAGCGGCGAGCTGGGCCCGCAGGCGGAGCCCGGCGAGGTAGAGGTACGCCTCCGAGAGGTCCTCGGCCCTCGCGCGGTCGATGAGCCCGGCGGAAGCCGCACCGTCGAGGCGCTCGAGGGTGCCGGTCGCGGCGACCCCGGCGTCGAGGGCCCAGACGCGCGCGAGCCCCTGGACGGGCGCCAGTCCCCCCCTCTTCAGGTCGATGCCGCCGTCCTCGGGCTTGAGCCGGCGGAAGGCCCCGATCGGGGGACGGAAGCCGACGGCGGCACGGGCGAGGTGGGAGAGGAAGGGGGCGTTGCCCCGCGCGCGGGAGACGACCTCGGCGAGCGGCGAGACGTCGAGCGTGCCGGCGGCCGCCCGGTGGTCGAAGAAGATCCCCGCCGCGAGGACGGCGTCGGCGCGGGGTTCGTCGATCCAGCCCGCGAACCTCTCCTTCCACGCCGAGAGGGGACCGGACCAGCGCGTCGCCATGTAGCCCCCGGGGCACGGCGGGAAGCCGGCGGCCACGAGGTCCGCGATCGCCTTTCCGGCGAGGGCCTCGAAGTAGGCGGCCGCCTCCGGCACCCCGTCGGCGTACACGAGGGCGTTGTCCTGGTCCGTGAGGAGGGTCTGCTCGTGCCGTCCCTCGGATCCGAGGGCGAGGAAGGCGTACCGGCAGGGGGGCGGGCCGAGGTCCCCCTCGGCCCAGGTCAGGATCCTGCGGAGGAGAGCGTCGTTCAGGTGCGAGACGAGCCGGGCGACGTGAGAGACCGGCAGGCCGCTCTTCGCGAGCGTCGAGACCATCCGGGTGAGGTCCGTCCCGTAGCCGCGGAGCGCCTCCCGGCCGGGCATCCTCTCGATCCTCCGCAAGGCGAGGATGGGGCCGTGCGAGTGGTGGCGGAGGAGGTCGGTGGCGGTGACGAGGCCGACGATCCGCCCGTCGCGCTCGAGGGGGAGGTGGTGGATCCCGTGCTCGAGCATCACCTGCCACGCTCCGTAGACGGGAGTGCCGTGGGGGACCGTCCGGAGAGGGCGGCTCGCGACGTCCCGTGCCGGCGTGTCGGGTCCGAGACCCGCCGCGAGGACCCGGTTGCGCAGGTCGCGATCGGTCACGATGGAAGGGGGCTCGGAGAGGAGGAGCACGGAGCTGACGTGCTCGTCCCGCATGACCCGGGAGATCTCGAGGACCGTAGCGCCCGCTGGAACGGTGACGGCGGGCCTTTCGGCGAGCGACCCGACGGCGACGAGGACGT